>JAUVEB010000107.1 GCA_030595055.1 Desulfuromonadaceae bacterium | reverse complement strand
TTTTCCAAAAAAGTCCTGGAATTTTCCAGATTTCCCTGAAAGGCATAGACTGCTGCCAGATTATTGTAGGGTTGCGGATAAAAAGGATGATTCTCAATCAAAGCGAGGAAGGTTTTCTCCGCTCCGGAGATATCACCTGTGGAGAATTGCTGACTGCCCGAGCTGAGGCCTGCGACCAACTGAACCGGCAGATCGTTAGTGAGTTGTTTCTGAGGTGACTGCCGACCGAAAAAAACGAAATAAAGAACGGCACCGAGGATGACCCCCAGAGCAATCAATAGTGCAAATCTTCCAACTGGCACATTTTGACGATATGGCGATTGTTTCATAGTTTGAGCGTTCCGATAATGTTGCCGTCCGATTGATGTCAATCCGGCAGAACCTGCCCGTTTCGCATCAGCTGTTAACTCGTCGCTCTTAGTAAGCGTTTCTGCACGGTTTTGCAGACGTTCTTCAATACGCGATGCCATATCACCATGTGACGTCAGCTTTTCCATTCTTGAGGGTGTTTCCGGAGCGATGGATTCAGCTTCCGGACACTCTTCAACAGGCTTTACACACATGCTCAGTTGATCGATTTCAGGCCGTACCAACAGTTGATCGATCAGCTGAAACAATTCTTCAGCACTCAAGCGCTTTGCCGGAAGCGGTGTCAACAGCCCATCAATCACCGGCTGCAACAGTGTCATATGTTCAGGGAGCGGCGGCACCTGTCCATGAACATGCAGCATGGCCGTTGCAAAGGGGTCGTCCTGATCAAAAGGCACTTTCCCGGTTAACAGCCGGTAGAGAACAATTCCCAGGCTGTAAAGATCGGAGGCACAAGTTAATGGCTCACCACGCACCAACTCAGGGCTGCTGTAACGAGGATCCACACCAGAGTAAAAATCGAGTTTGACCAGGCTGGCAAGAGCAAATTCATCCAGTGCCGCAGAAGCACCGGAAATATAGAGAGTTGTCGGTGAAATATTTCCATGCCATAAACCAGCAGCATGGGCCGGAATTAACGCTGCCGCCAACTGCCGAAGCAATTCCAGCGATTGCCTGACCGTGAAACCGTCAGCCAATTTTTCTGCCAGCGGTACACCGACCGGAAAGGGATAAACACAGAAATGATGCTCAGCAGCAGTCTCCACCTGAATCAGGGAACAAAGCCCCGGAAAAAATTGACCGGCAAGTTTTTCAGCCTGCTCGAGGAATACTTGTCGGGCCTTCTTGACAGATAATTTTTCCGGGGCAATCAACAATAATTTGACTTCATCGGCTTGCGGTCCAATGACCTGATAAGTCTCATACAGTTGATTTTCAGCGAGCGGCTTGACAATCCGGTAGTCAGCAATAGAATGGCCGCTTTCCAGCATACGGATCTCCTTGACCGGTCTCAGGCGAATAAAAACAAGCTAACTGAGTACAATACGACCTATTGCCTCTGAAAACTAGGGGAAAAGTGGCACAATTCCCAAGCCAAGCTGTTCTTTAAAGCCATACATCAGGTTCATATTCTGCACTGCCTGCCCAGCCGCCCCTTTCACCAGATTATCGATCGCCGAAGTCACGATAACACGACCCGTCCGTTCATCACTGACCAAGCCGACATCACAAAAATTAGTTCCCCGCACATAAGCGACATTCGGCAGCTCATTCCCCGGCATCACCCGCACAAAAGGTTCCTCAGCATAAATCTGCCGGTAAACATCAAGCAAATCTGCCGTCGATTTCGACATCTTCAAAGAAGCATACATGGTCGAAAGAATACCACGATTGATCGGCAGCAAATGTGGTGTAAAACTCACCTGCACGGTGGCTCCCGCCAAGGTTGACAGGATTTGTTCTATTTCCGGAGTGTGCCGATGACTGGCGACAGCATAAGCTTTAAAGCCCTCGTTGACTTCACAATACAAACTCCCCTGCTTCACTCCCCGACCGGCACCACTGGCCCCTGACTTACTGTCGATAATCAGGGTTGTCAAATCAATAAGATCATTTTTTAACAGCGGTGCCAATCCCAGGATCACGCTGGTCGGGTAACAACCAGGATTGGCCACCAAGCGTGCGGAACCGATCGCCTCACGAAACAGTTCAGGGAGACCATAAACGGCCTCGGCTAACAGGTCGGGGCTGGTATGTTTCTGGTACCACTGTTCATAGACGAACCGATCCTTTAAACGATAGTCAGCTGACAGATCCACCACCTTACAGCCGGCCGCCAAAAAATCGGGGATCACTTCCATTGCCGACTTATGCGGCAATGCCGTAAAGACCAGATCAACCCGCCGCGCAATCGCTGCCACATCAAGGGCTTCACAAACCAGCTCACAAAAACCACTCAAAGAAGGGAATGCCTGATTGATCGGCAAACCTTCATGCTGCCGTGAAGTAATACAACTGATCTCAACTTCCGGGTGCCCGACCAACAGTCGAAGCAACTCAACTCCGGTGTATCCGCTGGCACCGATAACTGCAACCTTGAGCATAGGCTACCTCTCTAAATATTTTCACAGAAAAGCTCTAAGCTTCGATTATTCCAACGCATAATACAGAGCAACGACACAAATGTCGACTCTTGATAAAAAAAGAGGGAAACCCGACTGGGCTTCCCTCTCTTGATTTCCGGCAAAACTGCAAAGCAGTCGTAATCGTATTAACGCTTGGAGAACTGGAAGCTCCGACGAGCGCCACGACGTCCATACTTTTTCCGTTCCTTGATGCGGCTATCACGCGTAACGAAGCCGGCCTTCTTCAGAACTGCACGCAACTCAGGATCGACTTCCAGCAGAGCACGGGTAATCCCATGCTTGATGGCTCCGGCCTGACCGGAAGCACCACCGCCACAAACATTGACAACAACATCGAACTTGCCGATATTGTCGGTCAGCTCCAGCGGCTGGCGTACCACCATCTTGGATGTTTCGCGGCCGAAGAACTCATCTAACGAGCGCTTGTTAACGGTAATTTTGCCACTACCAGCCGTCATCCAGACTCGGGCAATGGAGGTTTTTCTTTTACCTGTTGCATAATATTTCTGCTCAGCCATCTAGCTATCTCCTAAATCTTCATTTCTTTAGGCTGCTGGGCGGCATGAGGATGTTCGCCACCGGCGTAGACCTTGAGTTTTTTGAACATTTTGCGGCCCAGCTTGTTTTTGGGCAACATTCCTTTAACCGCTGACTGAAGAACCATTTCCGGTTTCTTGGCCAACAGTTTCTCGGCACTGATCTCACGAATACCACCGGGATAACCGCTGTGGCGATAATATTTCTTATCGGCCAGCTTGTTCCCGGTCAGTTTGACTTTGTCAGCATTCAACACAATGACAAAATCGCCGGTATCAACGCTCGGGGTATAGATTGGCTTATGTTTGCCGCGCAGGACCCGGGCAATTTCAGTTGCCGCACGACCGAGGACAACATCCTCCATATCGATGACAAACCAGCCTCTTTTAACATCCTGCTCTCTAGCGACTTGAGTACTCATCGCGTTCCTCTCCAGATTTAACGGTCTTGGGGTTGTGGGGCTCACAAAGCGGTAAAACTATCCGAGTCCCCTCCAGCTGTCAAGGGAATTCGACAGCAGACAATTGATTATTCTCTCGCGGAAAACCCTTTTAATACCAGACCTCCATCAGACACAATCCTTGCGGCGGTGCGGTCAAAGACGGGCCCACCTCCCGATTTCGCAACAGCAGCTCCGAGACATCCGTCACCGGCCGTTTGCCGCGCCCGATCTCGACCAGGGTTCCCACCATCATCCGCACCATATTTTTCAGAAACCCGGAGCCTCGGACATCGATGAGCAGCAATCGACCTTCACTCAACAAATCAACGGAGTAAATTTTTCGGCGGGTCGTTTCTGCACCACAACCGCTGGTACGAAAAGCGGCAAAATCATGCTCACCGACAAACAAACCGGCGGCACGCCGCATGGCGGACAGATCCAGAGCTTGGCGCACTTGCCAACCGGTTCTCATCAGCAACGGTGAGCGTACGTCATCCTGCAAAATTGTGTAACGGTAACGCTTCCCTTTCGCTGAAAAACGCGCATGAAAATCATCTGCAGCCGGTTCCGCTGTACGCACGGCAATACTGTCAGGCAAAAATCGATTGACCCCTTCGCGCCAAGCGCTCATCGGCAAATCACGCTCGGTCATCAGGTGACAGACCATGCCTGCAGCGTGCACACCAGCGTCAGTTCTCCCGGAGGAATGAACACGTACAGTTTCGCCCAACAACTGCTTCAGGGCCAATTCTACCCGCTGCTGTACCGAGACTCCGTTCGGCTGGACTTGCCAACCGACATAATGGGTGCCGTCGTATTCGAGGGTCAGTTTGATTTTCGCCATCTACAACGCCCACAACAAGAGGATGAGCAACACGCCCGCAGCAAACAGGAACAGATCAATCCGCTGCAACTTTTTCATGAAAGCAACATCGTCGGCAGGCAAGAGATCGGATCCAGCAGCGATACCCTTGGCCAAGTCATCAGCCCTCGTGACCAAACGGAAAATAAGCGGCTCAATCATTGCCGTCAGCGCCCTTATCCTCGTCAACCAACCGTATGTAACATCCTGTTTTTCTTTTTTCAGGGCGGCAATTTCCTCTTGAATCATGGGAAAAAAATGGAGCACTAATTGTATCAACCCACCCAGCTCCTTAACCGGGATTTTCAGACATTCCAGCGGCGACAATAGCTTGGCAAGCGCCCAAGCCAAGTCACCCGGTTTCGTCGTCCACGCCAGCAACAAGGAGCATAAAACCGCCAAAAGAAGTTGACTGTCCACCAACAAGCCACGCAGCAGGCCATCATAGGACAACCAACTGGTGCCGAACAAAGTTCGCCCGGGAGTAAAAAACAGATGCAGCAGCAAGGTAAAAAGGAATAACCAACGCATCAGGCGAACGACTTTTAAACTGTCATGAAGTGCGCCCGGACAAAACCTGGCCGCAAACAACCAGCCCAGAAAAATCAGCAATAATCTGGGTGGAGACGTCGCTGAAAAAACACAGACCATCAATCCCAGCAACAGCAGCAGCTTCAAACGTGGATCTAAACGGTGCAAGAAACTATCAGCAGTGCGATAAGCACCGGGATTGAAGGTCTGTGCCTGCGACATAAAGAACAACAGGGGGCCATACGACCCCCTGCCCTGTAGCAAAATTAAATATCGTCACCCACTGCCGGCGGTTACAGCCGAGCAATAATCGCGTCACCGATCTCCGCGGTATTCACTTTTTTCTCACCCGCGAGGCCCTGATAGATATCACCGGTGCGATAGCCGTCATTGAGGGTTTTTTCCACTGCCGCATTGATGGCCTCAGCGGCTTCAAGCATACCGAATGAATAGCGCAACATCATCGATGCCGAGAGAATCTGGGCAATCGGGTTGGCGATCCCCTGCCCGGCGATGTCGGGAGCACTGCCACCGGACGGCTCGTACATACCGAAAGAACCTTCCGCCAACGAAGCAGACGGCAACATCCCCAGAGAACCGGTCAGCATCGCGGCTTCGTCGGAAATGATATCGCCGAACATGTTGCCGCAAAGCATCACATCAAACTGCTTCGGCCAGCGGACCAACTGCATGGCGGCATTATCGACATACATGTGGGACAGTTCAATATCGGGATACTGCTTGGCGACCCGCTCAACAACTTCGCGCCAGAGCACCGAAGTCGACAGAACATTGGCTTTGTCGATGGAACAGACCTTTTTGCCACGCTTGCGGGCGGACTCAAAAGCCACGTGACTGATCCGCTCCACCTCAGCTTCGGAATATTTCATGGTATCGAAACCGGTTCGCTCTGCTCCTTCGCCCTCAATCCCCTTAGGTGAAGCAAAATAGATACCACCGGTCAGTTCACGGACCACCAGCAGATCGAAACCACCTTCGATCACTTTTTCTTTAAGACTCGACGCCCCGGTCAGGGCCGGAAAAATGATTGCCGGCCGCAGGTTGCAGAACAGGCCGAAAATTTTCCGCAACGGCAACAGGGCACCGCGCTCCGGCTGCTCATCCGGCGGCAAACTTTCCCACTTGGGACCACCGACACTGCCGAAGAGGATCGCATCAGCAGCCTTGCAGATTTCTACCGTGCTGTCGGGCAGGGCCTTCCCTTCGTTATCAATCCCGGCGCCACCGACATTCGCCATGGTCCGCGCAAAGGATATGTCATATTTTTTTTCAATGGCGTCCAGCACCTTGAGTGCTTCAACCATAACTTCAGGCCCGATTCCATCACCGGGCAGAACTGCAACCTTAAATGTCGATGCCATTTCAATCTCTCCTGTAAAATCATCAAAAGCCCCACGTAACGGAGGGCTACAAAGCGGCTAAACTATAGAAAGAAGGACATTTCTTGTCAAATCATTTTTCCCGCCACAAAAAAGCCGGAGGGATCACCTCCGGCTTTTCGCTATTGCTCTGATATGGGTTGTTAATAACGTACATCCGCAAACTCGACCCAACCGCCAGCCTTCACCAGGGCTTTATCGAACTGACTGATTTCAAAAGAGAACTGCTTCTTTTCACTCCCGGCCTTTGCAGTAATCTGCTGGCCATCGAGATCAACCGCGACTTCAACCTGGCCACTCTGCTGCAGGGCCATCAGCTGGTCGATAGCCTCTTTCGGCAATTCGATTGCCAGCATCCCGCAATTGAACATGTTCTGCCGGAAGATCCGCGCATAGCTTTCAGCAATCACGGTATGGACATCGTTGACTTCGAAAACCCAAGGGGCATGCTCACGGGAGGAGCCACAACCGAAGTTTTCCCGCGAAACAACCACCGTCGCATTCTTCAGCTCTTCACCCTGAGGATCAAAGCCTGCCAACGTGAGATCCTCCAAAATGTACGGGGTCAGCGCTTCCTTGGTCACCTCAGTCAAGTATTTGGCCGGGATGATCTCATCGGTATTGATATCGGACCGATCGAGAAAGATTGCCGATCCACCAAATTTTTTCTGCATTCTTCTATCTCCTGATCCGTTTAGAGGGTTCTGGCGTCGGTGATGACACCGGTGATCGCTGTCGCTGCGGCAGTTGCCGGGCTCATCAGATGAACCATACCACCCTTGCCCATACGGCCATTGAAATTCCGATTACTGGTCGAGGCACAGACCTCACCTTCGGCGAGAACACCGTTACTCATACCGAGGCAAGCACCGCAGGTCGGGTTGGTGACACAGAAGCCGGCATCCATGAAAATCTGGATAATCCCTTCAGCCAGGGCATCTTTGAAGATTTTCGGCGTTGCCGGCGAAACGATACCACGAACCGAGCTGGCTACAGTTTTCCCTTTCAGGATTTCGGCAGCCTGACGCAGATCTTCAATCCGGCCGTTGGTACAGGTGCCGATGTAGATCTGATCAACCGGGGTACCGCTCATTTCACTGACCGGCTTGACACAATCCGGTTTGTAATCGAAGGTCACCTGCGGTTCGATATTCGACACATCGATCTCGAGAACCTTATCGTAGCAGGCATCTGCGTCCGAAACCCATTGACGGTAATCCTCCAGGGCCGCCTCCTTGCCGGCAAATTCATCCTGAATGAATGGCCAGAGGTACTCCACGGTCGTCATGTCGGGCATGCAGACCCCAGAGGTCCCACCCGCTTCAATCGCCATATTACAGAGCGTCATCCGTGCCTCCATGCTCAT
>JAUVEB010000100.1 GCA_030595055.1 Desulfuromonadaceae bacterium | reverse complement strand
CGGAGTAGAGAAAGGCACAGGCCGGGCCAAGGCCTGCGCCCATACGGTAGATGCCGGCGAACAGTGGTAGAATGGTGCAGGAACAGACCGCCAGAATGGTTCCCGAAACCGCCGCGACCCCGTAGGCGAGCATTTTTTTCGCGTTCGGTCCGAGATATTTCATCACTGTCGCCTGGCCGACAAAGACGGCCACTGCCCCGGCGATAAAGAAAGCCGGGATCAGGCAGAGCAGCACATGCTCGCGTGCGTACCATTTAACCAGATAGAGTGCCTCCATAAGTGCACCCTGCACCCGTGGGATTTCAACTGGCAGAAAAAAACAGCCGCTAAAGACAGCAACAATCCAGACCAGTGGTTTCCATTCAACTTTCCAGTTCATGGATTCTTCCTTGTTGGCAAAATCGCCAAATAGAATGATAAAAAAAGAGGGAACTATTCAGTAGAATCGAACACCTGACAACCGGCGGGTCGCGTCCCGCCAGACGCCTTCCTTTTTGTTAAAGCCAACAAAAAGGAAGCAAAAAATGGCTTTTTATTTCTGTTGCGAGCATTAATCGATAGGCAAACTTTTCCACGACGGACCAGATTGTTCCCTGTAGCAGCGAAAACTAAAAGCCCGCTTGACGAAGCTACGCTTCTGCGGCTCCAACTGCGAACGAAAGCTGGAAAATCAAAAGGGTATCAGCCGTTGCAACCCACCGCAGGTTCAATGAAAACCGAAAAAACGCGAACCACCGTTGGCAAATCAATGCTTCCGCAGCAGCGCGAAGCGTTGCGTCAAGCGGGCCTGTGCGATTTTAGTCTCAACAAAGCTACGCTCTGGTACGATGCACCGCCCACCGAAAATACGGAGCTTCAGGTGACAGAAATAAAAAGAGTTTCTTTTGCTTCGTTTTCTTTGCGATTCAAAGAAAATGACGCCGGCTGTCGGTCCGGGAATCGACGGTCTCGGTTGAAAAAGGGACGAGAATCAGTAACAGTCGTTGGTTTTTGAAATACGTTGAACAGTTTACAATAATCCCCCTGATTAGCACTAATCAGGAAAATTCGTCGCTATTCTCTAAAAGCAGCCAGGCGAAAAAGAGTCGCCTGTTTCCCCCGCGACAGCTGTTAACAGGCAGTTTTTTCCAGCGGCAGTTTGATGCTGAATTTACTCCCTTGCCCTGGCTTCGATGCAACCTCTATCGTCCCCTGATGATATTCGGTAACGATGAAATAAGAGATCGACATCCCCAGTCCCGTCCCCATGCCGACAGTTTTGGTCGTATAAAAAGGCTCAAAAATCCGCTCTCTGACCTGCGGACTCATTCCCGGCCCGTTATCTTCAATCTCCAGCAACATCATTTCATCCATGCAGCGGATTGACAGACGGATACAGGGTTTGGCCCGCGGTTCTTCCATGCCGTAAAGCGCCTGTGCAGAATTTTTCAAGACATTGAAAACAACCTGTTGAATCAGCGATCCTTCACAGCACAGGGTCGGCAGATCTTCCGCGTAATTCCTTTCAACACAAATCTGCCGGAAATCGTAACCATGTTTCAGGTCATAATCACTCTCCAGCAATTCCACCGTGGTATCGACCAGAGCCGACAGATTATACAGCTCAAAACTGGAGCCTTCCACCCCGGAACCCGTGCGACTGAAAGCCAGCAAGTTTTTGACAATCTGCGCCGCCTGGATCGCCGAGGAACGAATCCCCTCCAGCATCCGGAATATCCCTCGCTCTTGCAGGTAAGCATGAATCGTCTCGACATCTGTTCCGACCTGCTTCGCCACCTTGATATTGGGCGGCAACTCAGTTCGGAAACGGTTATCGACAACCTGGATACTCTGCAGAATACCCGCCAGCGGATTATTGATTTCATGAGCAATCCCGGCGGCCAAGCCACCAACCGACATCATTTTTTCCGCTTGCGCGATGGTCTTTTCGATGCGGATTCGCTCGGTGACATCCTCAATACGCAAGACCGCTCCCGGCGCTACGGCGTCGATCAACGGGTTGGCACTCAACTCGAAGGTTCGCTGCAACCCCTCTCTCTCGACTCTCAAGCGCTTGACCTGCAAGGGTTGCCCGGCATCAACAGCCTGCTGTAATCGCTGCGGATCGTATGGCAACCAGGACAGAACCTCAGCCAATGACTTGCCTATAATCAGATTTTCGGTTGCACAATACTTTTCGGCTTGCAAATTCCAGAGCATCAGCTGACACTTTTGATCAACCGCCATCAGCACCGGTGGGAGTGAATCGATCACGCTACGCAGCAACAGTTGCAATTGCCGCAGTTCCCGGTCACGGGCGGCAATGGTCCCGGCCATACGATTGAAGGCCAGTGCCAGATCCTGAATTTCCCCAACCCCTCCCGGCGGCGCTTCAACTATTTTTTCACCCCGTTCAAGAGCACTGACTGCCAGAGACAACCCACCCAGAGGACGAGCCATCCGCCGGTGACCAAAATACCAGATCAGCAGAATCGACAGGCCGAAACCGCCAACCACCAGCGACACCATCATTTTTTTCCGCTGAACAATATTCTCGAGAGCCGTCTCCCGCAACTGTTCGACCTGTTTCGTCGAGCGGTTGACGATCACCGTGGTCATCAAGCGAAATTGTGCACTGAGCTGATTGCTGCTATTCAGTAAGGTCTTTATCGCGGCTTCAGTATCAAGCAGCTCTTGCTGCTGCTCAAAAAGAGATGTCGGGCCCCAGCCGACACTCGATAACGTCTCATAGTAGCAAACAAGATCGCTCCCGACAGCTTTATGTTGCAAGCGCCGGACGATCACGGCAAATTCTTCCACCAGTTTCTGGAACACCCGTTTTGCCACATCAAGATCGCTTTGTGACCGGAAGAGATTCAGTGAATGCACCGTTCGTTCGGCATTACGAATCATATTGATGGCATCGAGATAGAATCCTTCCTCTTCAAGATGCTTTTTCCGGTGAGCCTGTCCCAGGTGTTGCCGCATCTGCGCAGTAATCTGCAAGGCGGTCTGTTCGCCGGCGGCACGAAACGCTTTTTTTCGTTCAAGTGTCCTTTTCTGCTGGTCGAAATTTTTCAGCACTTGCCGATTTAACTGCACCAGTTTCTGATCAATCTGCATATGCAGCTGCTGCAACACAGCCATTTGTCCAGGTTCCGTCAAGCTGACCTCGGCATCAAGCAGATTTTTCCGAACCCGGCTGGAGGCGATATCAACAAAATTCCGCAGGTTCCGCAGTTCATCCGCCGTTGTTACCATGGCCATTTTACTGGCGACTGTCGCCAAACTGTTGTTGGCCATGACCAGGTTGCGCGAACGAACCACCCGCGGCATAACATCCGATGACATGATTTTCAAATCCGATGCCAACTGATCATAGAGAAGCCAGGCAGCCACACTGGTCAACAGGGTCAGTCCGAGAATGGCGCCGAAAGCCAATGACAAACCGGCACTGATGGTCAAGCGTCGGCGTCCTATCTTCTTTTCTGGTGGCTTTTCGATTAAAGTCATAAAATCAATCGGTTAAATTGTTTCCATCCGGAAGCTCCGAAGGGGTACGGCGAAAGTTTACAAATGGGAGACGGGGACTTTGAATCCGGTCACTATCGATCACTCTCATGCAGCTCCCTTTCCTTGGCGCAGGCTCGCGCGGCGCAGACCCGCGCGGCCTGGGCAACGGTCGCAAATCCCTCTTGATAACTGTCGGGGTCACGCAGAAAGCGGGCGATCACCGACAAGCCCTGTTCCGCAACCGGTGGACAGGTGGCCAAGTCATAAGTAAAAACAAACCGACCGCCGGCAACCTCTTGCAAGACTTCCTGCATAACCGGGTTGTAGATTTCGGCAGATAGTTTTTTGTTTGGAGACAATGCCCCTTGCGCCCGAACCCAGATTTCCTGGGCAGTTAAATCGGTCAGCAGAAAATCAATCAAGGCTTCAGCCTGCGCGGGATCCCGACTGCCGCTCCCCATTACCAGACCGTCAATAAGACCAACGACCGCCCGTTTTTGCCCGGGACGCATTTCCGGAAAGGCAAAAAAAGCATAATCCTCTACGGGCTGCAGCCCCTGCCGATTCCAGTAACCGGACACCCAGGTACCCATCAGGGTCATCGCCGCCTTCCCGGCAGAGACCTGATCCGCCGCATCGGTCCAATCATCCGTCAGTATTCCCCGGGTGAAATAATCCTTTTTCAGCAAAGCAGCCCAGCGCCGCATCACCTCTTGTACCGGTGGATCCAGATAAGAAACCTTGCCGGTCATCAAATCATTCCGGAACTCTGTACCGGCAGTACGCAACAACAGATAATCGAACCAGAACTGAGCCGGCCAGCGATTTTTTGCCCCCAGGGCAAAAGGTTTAATTCCGGCAGCCAGCAATTTTTCACAGGCCGTCAAAAGTTCTTCCCAGCGTTCCGGCGGTCGTTCGATGCCGACGGCCTGAAACACTTTCGGATTATAGAAAAAACCGACCGCATGATATCCCAACGGCACCAGGTAACGATGGCCGTTATAACAGGTGGTAACCTCGGTTAAAATGCGCGGAACCAGGCTGGTATAGTCCCCTTCAGACCAGAGATGATCGAGAACAACCAGGGCATCGTTATCAACCAGAAAACGCATCCGGGAACCGGCCCAGTAGCTGGTGACATCGGGAAGCTGACTTTCAGCCGCCATCTGCACCACGACATTCTTGAAATCTTTATGGCTGATCGCATTCTCAGTTACAGGAATCCGGTGGTGCAGGCTGAAGCGCTGAAGAACCTTGTGCAATCCGGCCTGACCGAATTCATCGGTAAAACAGTGCAACAGGGAAATTCCTGCGGACTTTTCTGCGGCCAGCGCCGGGTTGAAAAATTGCAAATTGACAAAAACAACCAGCAAACAGACAACCATCCGGGTGCCGGCAAAAAAGCGTCTTTTAAGCTTAAGAAAGCTGTGTCCGTCCGCACAAACAATTTTCAGCACGATAAGATATCCCCTCTCAGCCAATCAAAATTTTCATACATCCATTTAACACAAGTGTCTGCTACCAACATCATCATCAAAATACGAACGTTCGGCCCAGTGGCCGTTTTCGGCTCCCGACGCATTTCTGCGATCATGGTTTGATCCGCCGACACTCCAGATAGAAGCGTTTTTCATCCGCCTCACCCAGAGAGAACGTTTTTCGCGGTAACGCACCATCATGGATGATGGTTTTAAACAGGTCATGTTTGGAAATTGCCGGCAGATAAAACCCGGCAGTGCGTGCTTGACTGCCCAAGTCACTGACCGTTTGACAACCATGGATATAATCGATACGAGCCGCCGGAGTCTCCTCAAGGTACCTATCGAGGCAGGCCTGCAAGGTCGCGACAACCAGTGTGTACTTTGGTTCTGCAACAGTGCAGACAGCAAACTGTCCGGCAAAAACAACCGGAAAAGCATGTTTCTCAGCTACTTTTGCCGCCAGGGCCTCTGCTTCGGCCAGATCGTCACAAGGGACAAAACTCATCAGCGTACCACTCTCAGCGAAAATACTCTCCATCCGGGTATACAGATCGCTGACATCAACATTGAACAACACCCGGTGGATCGCCTCGAACTCCAATCCCGGATCGTGAATATTCACCAACTCCACCAAGGCATAGCGAGCGGGATGCTCCATCATCTCCGCCGGGTCGGCAACCTCTTCTTTCAACTTGTCCCAGATCGCCTTGGCCGTGGCAAAGGAGTGGTTACCATCGCCCATGGCATAGAGCATCACCTCACCGGCAACCTGGTACTTGGCCTGAAAAGCCGCCGGATCAGCCAAGGCTTCCAGCGCCGCAGCAACGCTCTGGATCAATTCCGGCCGGTCGACAGCGTAGCCCTTCAGGTGCCCGCCGTTCGCCAACAGTTCAAAATCGTAAACAGTTCTTAACTGTTTCTCGAACAGTGGTTCGATAACCGTCCGTTGCGGATCATCAATCAGCACCATGATATGCGGCAATTCGATCGGCGCATTCTCCCGGACCTTGATGCGCGGAGGCAAGCGATCCAGAATGGTTCCCTCGGTGGCCCGGATCAAACTTTGCGCTCCCCTGTGATAATCGTATTTTTCCAGGTCGAGAGCAAGCATCAGCCCTTTGCGAGATTTCACTTCACCGGTTTTGCGCTCAACAAGAACAAAACCGGGAGGCTGTTCCACCAGGCTGCCGTCCGCGAGATATTTCTCCATGGTTCTGTTGATATCAGCAATCCGCGTTTCGGCATCAGCATCTTCAAGATAAACTTCGGGGAAAATCAACGGCAGAGTGGAAACAACGTCCTTGGTCTGCTGCCCGAGCCGCTGCCAATACTCCCGATCAGAGGTATACTGATCGCAGGCGATTACAGCCCAACGCTGCATGTCGGTCCCGGGAGCAGGCAGCAGAATTTTCGGGACCTGCACCCCAAGTTTTTCAAATATCATCAAGATTCACCTTTCGCACACCAAGGTCATTGGTTTTTCAACAGCTTAACGTGTTCACATAGATACCATGTTTCGCTCTTTTTGAGAACCTTTTGCCACATTAGAAATTGTCCCCTTAACACTGCGGAAACGGGTCAAAACTGCGAACAATGTTGAGCGTTCAGTGACAACCTTCATTCAATGTCCTTCCGAAGTTTCCGGATGAATAGAATTTATAAATCATTGTAACTGTTCAGCATTATCAGATCAGGAGAAAAAACGCCTGTTATCCCTTAAGTGCTGCTATCGAGGATCCAGTCTTTCTGTCTTCTAACTTCTGGATTCCGGCTAAAATCCTGCCGGAATGACAGTCTTTTGTACTGTGCTGAATAGTTACAAATCATTTCTATCGGCACTAACGCCATGCGACAAGAGATAGCTTTTCCCTTAAATTTTATATTGACATTCATTTTTATGAATATTACGATATTTACGTTTTGCTAGTATTCCCTGTTATACTTTTTACGGCCGAAAATTTGTCCGGGCGGTTTGACAGATCAGCGATTATCACTCTCAGGAAGAGGCCCTTATGTACCGAAGCATAACGCATATATGCAAGGAGAATTATCGTGTCTAAACAATTCAAGGCAACTCCAAGTGCCATCACCCAGCATTTCAACCCGGCGTGGTTCGCCTCGGTCATGGGGACCGCGGTTATCCCGCTGGCGCTATCTTTTATCGAAGGCTCCTGGGTTCAACCCCTCTCCATGGCCTTGCTGATTATCTCCGCAATCATGTTTCTGCTTTTTCTGCTGCCCTGGACGATGAAATTTTTCCTTTATCAGGAAAATATCAAAAAAGATCTGAACCACCCCATTGCGGCCAATTTTTTCCCGACCATGCCGATTTCCCTGATCCTCTTTTCGCTGAATCTGCTGAAATTTCCCACCATGTTTTTCAGTGAAGGGACATCCTTGACCCTGGCCTATTATCTCTGGCTGGCAGGGACCTTCGGAATCTACCTGATGGGCTTCATTATCTTGACGCATATCTTCAAACATCAGGAGATCGATCTGCCGCACGCCAACTTCGGCTGGTATATTCCACCCGTTTCCAAGTTGATCATCCCGATCGCCGGCTTCGAGCTCGCAGAAAAACTTGCCGACAAGGCAGAATTCGCCATCACCATTTCGATGCTCAGCCTCGGCGTCGGTTTCTTCCTGTTCCTCTTCGTCGGCGCAGCCGTCTACCATCGCTACATCTATCACGAACTGCCGATGAGTCGCTTCGCTGCCACCTTCTTCATCGGTATCGCCCCGACGGCAATCATCTCTGTCGTCCTCTTCAAAATGATCCTCCTGTTTCAACACCACGGCTACTTAGGTATCGACAGCGCTGCTTTTGTCTCCATCGCCAAAATCGGAATTTTAATGACCTGGGGATTTTCTGCCTGGTGGTTCATCATGGCACTGATTATCACCGCCTATTACTGGAAGGTTTTGGAACTGCCTTACGCACTTTCCTGGTGGGCTTTTACCTTCCCCACCGGAGCACTCTGTGTCTCTTCCGGGGTCGCCTGGAAAGTCACCAATTTCGGTATGATCCAATCATTTTACTATCTGGCTGTTGCCTTTCTCCTGCTGGTCTGGACGTTGGTGCTGCTGCGCACCGCTAAAGGAGTAATTGCCGGGAAGATTTTCGCCCCGACTCACTGACAGATTCGCCGCCGGTCGAGATCCCGTCAGGCTGCG
>JAUVEB010000142.1 GCA_030595055.1 Desulfuromonadaceae bacterium | reverse complement strand
CCATGTCCTGCAATGAGGAGCGGGGGCAATTTCGTGGAATCTTTTGGGACGAAAAGGTCGTAAAACGTTTGGAATTCATGTGTGATGTGTCGTTCTATACTCATTTAATGTGCGTCCAACCAGTTGGTTGCAATCCCATGGGTTACCTCGATAGGTGTTTTCATTGGAATTGCTGTGATCATTTTTTGAATCACCATCTCCGTAACAATCTCTTGCTCTGAATGGTGAAGATTTATAAGGAGTTCATCGTGAATTTGGAGTGAGATGTAGGATTTATAGCTCTTTTTTTCTAGTTCCGCATGAATGTTTACCATGGCTATCTTGATCATGTCGGCAGAAGTGCCCTGAATTGGCATGTTGATGGCGTTACGCTCAGCATAGCTGCGAAACGCGCCGTTCTTACTGTTGATTTCAGGAATAGCACAGCGACGGCCGAGAATGGTGGTGACATACCGGTGCTCGCGGGCTTCTTGTTTCTTCGCTTCCAGGTATTCCAGAATCGCCGGATAGCGTTCAAAATAGTGGTCGATGAACTGCTGTGCTTCCTTGCGACTGATCCCCAGATCTTTCCCCAGGCTGAAGGCTCCCATGCCGTAAAGCACTCCGAAGTTGATGGTCTTGGCCTGACGGCGCATGTCATCATCAACCATGGCAGGAAAAACATTAAAAATCTCGCCGGCGGTCCGCTTGTGAATATCCTCACCGGCGACAAAACTCTCCTTGAGGGCCGGGACATCGGCCAGGTGTGCCATCACCCGCAGTTCGACCTGCGAGTAATCGGCGGAGAGCAACGTCCAGCCCTCTTCAGGAATAAAGGCCTCGCGAATGCGGCGTCCCTCAGCCGTACGGATCGGGATATTCTGTAGATTCGGATCACTGGAGGAGAGCCGCCCGGTTGCCGTGACCGCCTGATTGAAGCTGGTATGAATGCGCCCACTGGCCGGATTGATCAGTTTCGGCAGCGCATCGGTATAGGTATTTTTCAGCTTGCCGACCGAGCGGTAACCGAGAATTTTGGCGGCGATCTCATGCTCTTCGGCCAGGGTGGTCAGCACCTCAACATTGGTCGACCAGCCGGTTTTGGTCTTCTTCCCCTTCGGCAGACCAAGCTTTTCAAAAAGGATCTCACCGAGCTGTTTCGGCGAATTGATGTTGAAAGGCCCGCCGGCCAGTTGATGAATTTCCACTTCCAGCGCCGCCAGTTTTCCCGACAGTTCTGTAGAAAGCTGACCGAGAAAATCAGCATCGATACGAATCCCCTGCCACTCCATGCGCGTCAACACATCGACCAATGGCATTTCCACTTCGCGGAACAGTTTTTCCGACGAGCCCTTGGGCAGCTCAGGCAACAATTTTTCAGCCAGCTGCCAGGTAATGTCGGCATCCTCGGCAGCATAGATGCCGGCCTTTTCCACTTCGACTTCGCTGAAACAGATCTGCTTTTTACCGCTGCCGGTCATCTCACGGTAAGGAATCATGCGATGATTAAGATGCTCCGACGCCAAAGCATCCAAACCGTGCGACTTGGCCTCGGGATGAACAACGTAAGAAAGCAGCATGGTATCGACGGCCACCCCGGCCAACTCGATCCCGGCGTTACGCAGGACCAGCGCGTCATACTTGATGTTCTGGCCGACCTTCTCGATTTGCGGATCTTCCAACAACGGGCGCAACTTCTCCAGCACCAGTTGCTTCGGCAGCTGTTCGGGAACACCCAGATACCTGTGCCCAACCGGCAGATACCAGCCGTGCCCCGCTTCGATGGCGAAAGACAGCCCGACCAACTCGGCCTGCACCGCCACCAGGCTGGTGGTCTCAGTATCGATGGCAAAACGCCCGGCTGTTTTCAGCCGGACAACCAGCTCATCCAGTTCGGCCTCACTCAGCACTGTCTGATAATTTTCACCACTGCTTTCCTGCTGCGGTACAGCAGAATATTCCTGCAGAAGTTTGTGGAATTCAAGTTTTCTGAACAGCCGGCTCAGAGCCTCACGATCCGGCGCAACAAGGACCAAGTCATCGAGGGTTACCGCAAGCTTGACATCATAAACAAGATCGGCCAACCGGCGTGATAATCTGGCTTGTTCACCGTATTCACGCAAATTTTCCCGGCGCTTTTTCCCCTTGACCTTGTCGATATTCTGCAGCAGGTTCTCGATACTGCCGAACTCCTGTATCAGACCGCTGGCCGTCTTCTCACCGATACCCGGAACTCCCGGGATATTGTCGGAGGTGTCCCCGGCCAATCCCAACACTTCGAGAACCTGCTCCGGCGGCACACCGAAACGCTCGATCACCTCTTCGCGACGGGAGACTTTCCCCTTCATGGTATCGAGCAGGCGGACCCGGTCACTGACAACCTGCATCAGATCCTTGTCGCCGGTGACCACGACCACATCCAGCCCCTGTTCGTCGTACTGTTTCGCCAACGTGGCAATAATGTCATCGGCTTCAACCCCAACCTGTTCCAAAGTCGGCACCTTGAAAGCCCGCACGACCTCCTTAATCAACGGCACCTGCGGCACCAGGTCTTCCGGCATGGCACTTCTGTTCGCTTTGTATTCAGGGTAGAGCTCTTTGCGAAAAGTCGGCCCTTTGGCATCGAAAATCACCGCCAGAAGATCCGGCTTTTCATCCCGTATCAGATTGAGTAACATGTTGGTAAAACCATAAACCGCGTTGGTCGCCTCCCCTTTTGAGTTTGAAAGGTGACGGATCGCATAATAGGCACGGTAAATATAGGAGGAACCGTCGACCAGATAAACACGTTGGTTTTGTTCGGACATGGAAGGCCTTTCTCGGATAGAATATGTCCAGGATTATTCCATAGCTTTCAACAAAAGGAAATATTGGAAAATCGGACCACTTTCGCAACTATTTTCGCTATTGTATTGTTGACAGCTCGACTCTGTTATTACTATCTTATATGTTTACTTTTCAGCGGTCGCAGCAAAAAAATCGGGCCGGTGTTGTTTAAAAAACTGGTTATGCAGCAAACTCCAGCAGGCAGCCTATGCCCCGCAACATCTTGGGACAGCCCCTGATGGAGCCGGGACAGTCCCGAGTTGCTCCACTCTATTTTTCTCAGCAGATTGATCAGTGGAGTAAAGTGCATAACCAGATTTAAAAATTATCCAGGAGCAATGCTAGATGCATGATAATTTTGAAGACCATGATGAATCGATAGAATATGAAATTGAAGTTGAAACCGATGCCGACATCCATTCCATCCCGGACGAGGGCCTGGTGCTGGCACGCGACACGCTCCCGCCGCGTCTGCCGATTATCCCGTTGCGCCCCCGGCCGGCCTTCCCCGGCGTCATCATCCCGCTGACGGTTAACGGAAAATCACGGGTCCGCACCATCCAGCAAGCCATGGACACCCCTTCACAGGCCATCGGTTTGGTGATGACGCAACAGCTGGACGAGGAGGATTCGGTCACCAACCTGCAAAAAGTCGGCGTGGCGGCAAAAATCCTCAAACTGATCCACGCCGAGGAAGACAGCGCCCATGTCCTGGTCAACAGTCTGGAGCGCTTTACCCTCAATGAGGTCGTCGAAATTGATGAAATCATCTACAGCGATGTCACTTATTTTTTAGCACCGGAATTGAGCGATAATGCCGAGCTGAAAGCCTATTCGATGGCGATCATCTCAACATTAAAGGAACTGGTCCAGATCAACCCCCTCTATTCGGAAGAGATCAAGCTGTTTCTCGGACGCTCAAGCATGGGCGATCCGGCTCGATTGAGCGACTTTGCCGCCAACCTGACCAACGCGGACGGTTTTGAACTGCAGGAGGTACTGGAAACCTTCAGCGTCCGCGCCCGCATCGACAAGGTGCTGGTGTTATTGAAAAAAGAACTGGAAGTTTCCCGTCTACAGACCAAGATCTCCCAGAGTATCGAAGAAAAAATTTCCGCCCAACAGCGGGAATTCTTCCTGCGGGAGCAGTTCAAGGCAATCAAGAAGGAACTGGGGCTGGAAAAAGAGGGGAAAACCTCCGAGATCGAGAAATTTCAGGCCCGTCTGAAGAAACTGACCCTGAATGAAGAAGCCCAGAAAGCGGTCGACGACGAGATCGAAAAGCTGCAATTGATCGAACCCTCCTCGCCGGAATACAATGTCAGCCGCAATTACCTCGACTGGCTGACGATCCTGCCTTGGGGGAAGTTCAGCAAAGACACCTACGACCTGAAACGGGCTCGGCGGGTGCTGAACCGGGACCACTACGGCCTGGAAGATGTCAAGGAACGAATTCTTGAATTTATTGCCGTCGGCAAGATGAAGGGGGACATCTCCGGTTCAATCCTCTGCCTGGTCGGCCCCCCCGGGGTCGGCAAAACCTCGATCGGCAAAAGTATCGCCGATACCTTGAAACGCAAGTTCTACCGTTTCTCCGTCGGCGGCATGCGCGACGAGGCGGAAATCAAGGGACATCGTCGCACTTACATCGGCGCCATGCCGGGCAAAGCAATCCAGGCGATGAAAACTGTCGGCACCGCTAACCCGGTTATCATGCTCGATGAAATTGACAAGATCGGCGCATCCTTCCAGGGTGATCCGGCCTCGGCATTGCTCGAAGTCCTCGATCCGGAACAGAACGGTGCCTTCCGTGACCATTATATGGATGTCCCATTCGACTTGTCGAACGTGATGTTTATCGCCACGGCAAACCAGCTCGACACCATCCCGGCAGCGCTGCTCGACCGCATGGAGCTGATCCACCTGTCCGGATATATCCTTGAAGAGAAGCTGGAAATCGCTCGCCGTTACCTGATCCCCAAGGCGCTGAAAAATCACGGCCTGAACAAATCACAGGTGAGCATCAACAAGGCGGCCATGGCAGCTATTGTCGAACGTTACGCCCGCGAAGCGGGGGTCCGGGGTCTGGAAAACCGCATCAAGAAAATCATGCGCAAGGCCGCTATGGATTTTGTTGAAGGTCATGAGGGAAAAATCCAGGTCACCAAGAAGGATATTGAACACTACCTCGGCAAACCGATCTTCGCCGAAGAAGAGTTGATCAAAGAAAGCCCGGGAGTCGTGACCGGACTGGCCTGGACCCGGATGGGCGGAGCCACCCTGCAGATCGAAGCCACCGCAATGAAGAGCAAAAACAAAGGGTTCAAACAGACCGGCCAACTCGGCAAGGTGATGATCGAAAGCTCGGAGATTGCTTACTCCTACGTGATGGGGCATCTCGACAAATATAATATTCCGGAAGATTATTTCGACACCCACTTCATCCACCTGCACGTCCCGGCCGGCGCGACCCCCAAAGACGGTCCATCTGCCGGGGTCACCATGACCACAGCTCTGCTGTCGATGATTATGAAGAAATCGGTCCGCAAAAAGCTCGGCATGACCGGTGAGCTGTCGCTGACCGGCCGAGTTCTACCGATCGGTGGAGTCAAGGAAAAAACCATTGCTGCCCGCCGTGCCGGGCTGAAAATGCTGATTTTCCCGCACGAAAACAAAAAGGACTACGAAGATCTGCCCGATTACCTGCGTGAAGGAATCGAGGTGCATTTTGTCAACGAATACCCGGACGTGTTTAAAATCGCCCTTGGCGGCTAACCAGAATCTGCATCCCAGGAGAAATTGAATGACCACAGAAATGATCAAATCCGCCCTGCTCGGGCTTAATAAAGAAGAGAAACAGGCCTTCATTCTCGAAACCCTGCCCGACCTGACAAAAGATGTTATCAATGAGCCGGGCTTCATGATGCAACTTTTCCCGGTATTTCTCGGCATTCTGAAAGAAAGCGGTGTGGATTTACAGCAGTTGCTGCAGATGATGACAAT
>JAUVEB010000104.1 GCA_030595055.1 Desulfuromonadaceae bacterium | reverse complement strand
TTGCCCTGCTCATCGATAAAATTCATCGGCTCAAAGGGAAAGATACCGATGCGGATGGTCCCGTGCGGGCCGAGATGGTCAGCAGAGACCGGGCCGGCACACAAGAGAATGACGAGGCAGAGATAGAAAGGCAGCAGGTATTTCACAGTTCCCCCAGATCGGGACGCTGATACTGTTTTTTGACCCTCCATCGTAACACACAACAACAAGAGAACAAAAAAAGTTCAGAAACTAATGTCGGGTTTAAGGGATCCAGGAGCTGGACAATCAAGCGGTCGGTTCCGTCTGCTCGCAGTCTTCGTCCTCGCCTGTATCGTCTTCTGTCACTTTCTCCTGCAACACTTCTGAAAGACTTTCCAACCGACTCCAGGCCGTACCGTGTCTTTTGCTGTAAAGCTGTCAACCCGGCGGAATGGCTGCTTAAACTTCCTGTCAAACGCTCCGGGCGGGTGAAAAGATTGACATGACAAGAGTGTTAGTTTAGCATTTAGGTTTCGTTTTGAACAGAGTTCTAATAAGTGAGATTATTCGATGAATCAGGAACAACTGAAACAGAGAATCAAGGAGCTGGCTGCTGAGCGTAATGCGCTGCTGATGGCCCATAATTACCAGCGCGACGAAGTGCAGGAAGTCGCTGATATTACTGGTGATTCCCTGGCGCTTTCCATGGAAGCGGCGAAAACCGATAAAGAGGTTATAGTTTTCTGTGGGGTGCACTTCATGGCGGAGTCGGCGGCGATCCTCTCCCCGGAAAAAACCGTACTGCTGCCGCGTGCAGATGCCGGTTGCCCGATGGCCGATATGGTGACTGCCGAAGGGTTGCGCAAGTTCAAGGCTCGGCATCCCGGCGCTACTGTGGTCACCTACGTCAACTCGACAGCGGCGGTCAAAGCCGAGAGTGACATCTGTTGCACCAGTTCCAATGCCGTTAATGTTGCTCGCTCCCTCGATGCCGAAAAACTGCTATTGGTTCCCGACCGCAACCTGGGGCGCTACATCGCTAAGCACGTCCCGGAGAAGGAGTGCATCTGCTGGGAAGGTTACTGTCCGACCCATGACCGGCTCAAGGTGGAGGAGATCAAGCAGGCCCGAGCTGACCATCCAGGTGCTCTGTTTATGGCGCATCCGGAATGCACCCCGGAAGTCCTCGCGCTGGCCGATCATATCTGTTCGACCAGCGGCATGTATACTTTCGCCAAGGAAAACCCGGCCGGGAAATTTATTGTCGGAACTGAAAACGGCGTCCTCTGGCGATTGAAGCTTGAGAATCCGGAGAAAGAATTCATCATGCCGAGCCGCTCGTTGGTCTGTCCGAACATGAAGCTGACCACGCTCGAGGACATTGTCAAATGTCTGGAAATCATGGCGCCGCGAGTAACTATTCCAGAGGAGGTTCGGGAAAAAGCCAAGTTATCCCTCGATCGGATGCTGGCCGTGCCGCGGGATTGAGGCTCGGGAATAACTGATTTATGATTAAGGGCGTGCTTTTTGTGCGCCCTTTACTTTTGCAGCGGAACAACTCATGGATTTAGACTTCCCGCAAGACATAACGCACGCCACGAGCAAAAGCTTTATCGACGGCGTCAGCTCAGGCCTGCAAACCAGTGAAGTTCTCGGTCTGCACGGCTCGGCCGACGCCTTTCTGCTCGCTCGGCTGCTGACTGAACACTCCGGGCTGCTGGTAATCCTCACCGCTGAGCTGCCGCAGGCCCGCCAATTGACCGCCGACCTGCAGTTTTTCCACCATCGCCCGCAACAGATCGCCTTGCTGCCGAACTGGGAACTGAATCCCTACGATCCCCTCACCCCGCACCCGGAGTTGGTGGCGACCCGCCTGACCACCTTGGCGGCCCTTAACCGTGGAGAACTCAAGGTTCTGGTGCTGCCGGTGCGGGCGCTGATGCAACGAATGATTCCGCGCCAAGTGCTGGCAACGATCGCCCTTGAGCTGCTTGCCGAGGAGGAGTATGAGCGGCAACCGCTGCTTGAGTCCCTGCTGCAACTCGGTTACCAGCCGGTACCCCTGGTCGAAGAACGGGGCAGTTTTGCGGTGCGCGGCGATATTATCGATTTGTTTCCTGCCGACGCTCAGCAACCTGTGCGACTCGATTTTTACGGGGACTTTATCGAAAAGATGCGTCGTTTCGACCCGGTCAGCCAGCGTTCCGGCGCGCAAATGATCGAGCGGCTGACGCTGATCCCGTCTAAGGAGATGATTCTCCACGGCCCGTTTCTCGAGACCTTTGCTCAGCGGTTAAAAGAGCGTTGCGACGAACTGGAACTTCCGCGCACCGAGCGGGAGACGATCATGGCGGAGGTCCGCGAGGGGATTCTCGCTCCAGGACGGCATTTTCTGCTTCCCTTTAACTACCCGGCCCTTGATGCGCTGACCAGCTACCTGGACAAAGAACGCTGGGTGCTGGTGGATCTTCCGGCGATTGAGCAGGCAATCGACCAGTGTCACCGCGATGTCCGCGACGGCGAAGCACGGATGCTTGAGCAGGGGCAGCCGCACGCCGCACGCCAGGAACTGTTTCTAGATCCGAGCGAGGTGCAGCCGCTGCTGAACAGCAGTGGTCGGATCGAGATATCCCAGCTACGGGTTTTTCAACTGGATGACGAACGGGAGCGCTTCCACTTCAACTGCGTCGGCAACGCTGAACTGCGCGCCCATTCGAACGAGCAGCATGACGGCCTCGAACCGCTGGTCCAGCGACTGCAGCAGGCAGCAAACGATAACTGGCGCGTCCTGCTGGTCTGTCACCAGCGCAGTCAGGCCGAACGGTTGCAGGAGTTGCTCGCTGCTCATGCGGTCGAGCTGAACATCAACCCGGCCCTGCGCCTGAATAACCTGTCCCCCGGTTACCCGCAGCTGTGTGTCGGTGAGCTTTCCGGCGGATTCTCGCTGCCGGAAGAAAAACTGCTGCTTATCAGCGAAGAGGAGATTTTCGGTAAGCGCAGCCATCGGAAGAAAAAAACCGGGCAACAGCGTGCCCGCAAGTTGATGAGCAGTCTGGCTGAGCTCAAAGAAGGCGACTTCATCGTCCATATGGACCATGGTATCGGCAAATATCTCGGACTCACCCATCTGCAGACCGGCTCGGTTGAGGGAGATTTCCTTCACCTGCAATATGCCGGCGGCGACAAGCTTTATCTGCCGATCGACCGGATCGAAAAAGTGCAGAAGTATATCGGCGGCGAGGGGCAGGCACCGAAACTGGACAAGATGGGCGGCCAGGGATGGGAGAAAGCCCGGCTCAAAGCTCGCGCCGCCGTTGAAGAACTGGCCCGCCAGCTACTGGAACTTTATGCCAAGCGCGAACTGCGTCAGGGGTTTGCCTGTTCGGCCCCCGATCAGCTCTATCGCGAATTCGAGGCGACCTTTCCCCACGAGGAGACCGAAGATCAGCTGCGGGCAATCGAGGACACCTTGAGCGACATGCAATCGCCAAAACCTATGGACCGGCTGGTCTGCGGTGATGTCGGCTATGGAAAGACCGAAGTCGCTTTGCGGGCCGCGTTCAAGGCGGTACTTGACAGCAAACAGGTGGCGGTGCTGGTGCCGACTACGGTACTGGCCCGGCAGCACTGGGAGAGTTTCAGCCGGCGACTGGAAGAATTTCCGGTGCGGGTTGAGATGGTTTCCCGGTTCCGCAGTGTCGCTGAAAACAAAAAAACTTTGGCCGCCGCAGCCGCCGGCAAGGTTGATATCCTGATCGGCACCCATCGGTTACTGCAGCGCGATGTGCGTTTCAACGACTTGGGGCTGGTGATTGTCGATGAGGAGCAACGCTTCGGTGTCAGCCACAAAGAGAAATTGAAGCAGCTGCGCGCCGAGGTCGATATCCTCACTCTGACAGCCACGCCGATCCCGCGTACCCTGCACATGAGCCTGGCCGGGATGCGTGATCTGTCGATTATCGAA
Source organism: Desulfuromonadaceae bacterium (assembly GCA_030595055.1). Classification (GTDB taxonomy): domain Bacteria; phylum Desulfobacterota; class Desulfuromonadia; order Desulfuromonadales; family Geopsychrobacteraceae; genus Malonomonas. Next base: position 3,808 of record JAUVEB010000104.1, on the reverse strand, counting down.
ACCGCCCCGATCGACCGGCTGGCAATCCGCACCTACGTCACCCGCTTCGACGACGAGCTGATCCGCCAGGCAATCCTGCGTGAGCTGCGTCGCGGCGGGCAGGTCTACTTCGTCCACAATCGGGTCAAAACCATTGACGCCATGGCCGAGCAGCTCAAAGCCTTGGTCCCCGAAGCAACCGTATCCGTCGGCCATGGGCAGATGCCGGAGAAGAATCTGGAGCAGGTGATGCTCGATTTTATTGCGGGAAAGAGCAACCTGTTCGTCGCCTCGACCATTATCGAAAACGGCTTGGATATCCCGCGCGCCAACACTATTATCGTCAACCGTGCCGATTGTTTCGGCCTCTCGCAGCTTTACCAACTGCGCGGCCGGGTCGGCCGCAGTGATCGCCGTGCCTATGCCTACCTGCTGATCCCCGGTGAGGCCGGCCTGACCAAAGAGGCGCGTGAACGGCTGAAGGTATTGCAGGAACTGACCGAATTGGGGGCCGGTTTCCGCATCGCCAGCCACGATCTGGAGCTGCGGGGTGCCGGTGATCTGCTCGGTGCCAAACAGTCGGGGCCGATTGCGGCGATCGGCTTCGAGCTTTACACCGAGCTGCTGGAAGAGACCATCGATAAACTGCGCGGCAAGGAGCGTGAAGAGCGGATCGATCCGGAAATCCGGATGGGACTGTCGGCCTTCTTCCCGGAGATGTACCTGCCCGATCCGAACCAGCGTTTGCAGTTCTATCAACGAATGGCTGCTGTTGAACAAGATGAGGAGTTGTTTGACCTGGTTGAAGAATTGCGTGATCGTTACGGCGAATTACCGCGTGCCGGGGAAGCCTTGGTCGGCATCATGCGCCTGCGTATTCTGCTGAAACACTTACGGGTCGAACTCCTCGAATATGACGGTCGCCGATTGCACCTGTTGTTCCATGCGACCACCAGGGTTTCGCCGGAACTGATTCGCCGCCTGCTCACCGATCAGCCGGAGCGGTATCGATTGGGAGCCGATTTCAAACTGAGTGTTGAGCTCGGTCGTTTAAAAGAACAGGACCTATTGCCGGCAGTGAGAAAAGAATTGCAACTGTTTTTCTGACTATGCTAGCGTAACAGCCCGGTTTTCTCTTTTGAAAATGGTTATTTAAGTGTCGCTGCCGTTTCTCCGTCAAGTCATCATTCTGTTGCTCCTGGTATTTGTCCATGGTTGTCACCAACCACCGGAGCCTTTGCCGCCGCTGATAAAGGTCGGGCAGCGTCAGTTGACTCTGCAGCAGTTTGAACGGGAATTGCAGCTCAGTTATCCGGATATTTCCGTACTTTCAGAACAGCAGCAATTGCTGTTAAAAAAACAGCTGGTCAATCGGCTGATTGAGCGGGAACTGATTCTCGGTGAAGCAGAACGGAGCGATGTACGGATTGCCCCCGCGGAACTTGACGCGGCGATGATTGAGCTCCGCGGGAATTATTCCGCTGCAGAATACCGGGAGATTTTGCGGGAGGCCGGTCAGTCCGAAGAAAATTGGCAGGCGGTGTTAAGGTTGCGCCTGCTGACGATGAAAGTGAGTGCCGCCATTCTTGATCCGCTGGTACAGGTTGACGTGAAGGATGCCGAGAAATATTATCTGGCCCATCGGGAAGAGTTTCGTCGCTCCGAAGAATTACGTGCACGGCAAATGCTTTTTGACTCTAAAGAGGCAGCCGAGGTCATTTTAAAAAAATTGAAGGCGGGTGGGAATTTCGCTGAACTGGCCCGTGAATACTCACTTTCTCCTGATCGGGAAAATGGTGGCAGCCTGGGATATTTTTCCCGGGGGCAGCTCCCCCCGGAGTTCGATAAGGTGCTGTTTCGGTTAGCGGCCGGCCAGCTCAGTGACCCGGTGGAAAGCCCATACGGAGTTCATCTGTTTCTGGTGGAACGTCGGCGCCGTGCCGGGTTGCGGCCTTTTGCCGCGGTGCAGGATGAAATCATTGCCAGGTTAAGGCAACAGCGCGAAGAAGAGGTTTTTCAGCTCTGGCTGGGAAAATTACACGAGAACACCCGAATTTCCGTTCATTGGGACCTGTTAGCTAAAAAAGATCTGCATTAACTGTAAAATAGTTCAATACTTAAACCATGAGGTAAAATAATCATGACACGATTTTTGTCTTTGTTGCTGCCGGCTCTTTTGCTGCTGGTCAGCCCGGTTGCCGCCAAAACCCTGACCAAGGTCGTTGCCGTGGTCAACCAGGAGATCATCAGCAGTTACCGGCTGGATAATGCGGTTCTGACGGCATTGGCCAGGGATGCCGAGGCGAATCAACTGACCAGTCAAGAGTTTGATCAGTTACGGAGACAGGTTCTGGAGCAGTTGATCAATGAAAAACTGGTGGAACAACGGATCAAGGAATTGGGCTTGACGGTTCCCGACCCGGAACTGAATGCTGCCATCGAGGATGTCCAACGCAAGAATAATTTTACCGCTGAGCAGTTGCAAAAGGCCGTTGAATCCCAAGGGATGTCTTTTGCGGCCTATCGTGAGCAACTCAAAAACGAGATCTTGCGTTACAAGCTGCTCGGCCGTGAAGTCAACTACAAGGTGCAGGTCACCAGCAGTGAGGTTCGGGAATATTTCAACGAACATATTGATGAATATCACGCCGCGCCGAAAGTCCGGGTCAGCAGCATCAGTTATAAATTCCCGGCCGATGCTGATGAACAGGAGATTGCGGAGATCCGCAAACAGGTCCAGGTGACTCGCGGCTTGCTGCAGGGAGGAGAAGCGGTTGAGCAAGTTCTCGAATTCCAGGGAGCAGGGGTTTTTGGCGGCGACATGGGGGAGCTGGTTGAAGAGGATCTGACCGAACAACTCCAGCAGGCATTGAGAGGGTTGGCGGTTGGCCAGGTGAGTGAGCCGGTTGAGATGAATGGCCAAATTCATTTGTTTGTGGTCACTGACCGTAAGTTCGCAGAGGACAACCTCTACGAACAGGTCAAGGATGAGATTGAACGGCTGCTGGAAAGAGAAAAGACCGATCTGCGTTTTCAGGAGTGGGCACGGGAACTGCGCGATCGCGGGCACATAGAGGTCCGGATCTGAGCGGTTTTTTGCCGAGCAACTGAACCCTGCTGTTAATTCGGCGGGGTTTTTTTTATTGCTGTTGCCCGGAGCCTTGTCCGGGATGCGGCAATGGTTGTTTCATGCGACCGGCATCCGCTATACTAAATGCTTGTGCAAATTTCAGCGATCGGAGTGAACAACCGTGCAACCTTTACTTGTCACCATGGGTGACCCGACCGGGGTCGGTCCGGAACTGATTCTCAAGGCTTTGTTCGACCGGGCATTCGAAGCGCTGCAACCGCCCCTGCGGGTTATTGGCGATGTCGGGGTGCTGTTACGGGCGGCGAAGATTTTCGGAGTGAGAGGAGAGGTTCAGCTTGAAGCGGAAAATCTCTTTATTTTGCGCTTCGGGGAGTTTTCTCTGGAGGTCGAAGCGCTTTCGCAGCTGGCTTCCGATCAGCTTCAGTATGGGCAGCCGGATGTCTCCTGCGGCCGGGCTATGGCCGCTTACGTCGAGCGGGCGGCGACTCTCTGTCTTGAGGGTTCGGCAGCCGGGCTGGTTACCTGTCCGATCAACAAGGCGGCGATCAATGCCGCCGGTATCCGCTTCCCCGGTCACACCGAACTGCTGGCAAAACATTGCGGGGTGGAAAAAGTCGTGATGATGCTGGCCGGGGCAAAGCTTAAAGTCAGCCTGGTCACCACCCACCTGGCCTACCGGGAGGTCCCGCAGGCATTGACGACGGCAGAAATTCTGGAAACAATCCGTATCACCGATCG
>JAUVEB010000027.1 GCA_030595055.1 Desulfuromonadaceae bacterium | reverse complement strand
CTCGGTGGTCGCATATTTGGGGATACGGATTGCGGCACTGCGGTTGGCCAGCCCGAAGATCAGTTTAACCGGTGCTTCAAATCCGGGCAGCAGGCGCTTATAGGAATTGGTACTTGGATTGGTCAGGGCAACCAGCGACTTACCATGGTGGAGAATCCCGCCGATGAAATGCAGGGCATCGTCTGAAAGATCGGCATAACCACCTTTCTCATAGAGGATGTTTTTCCCGTTTTTTCTCAGCAGTATATGGAAATGCATGCCGTTGCCGGCCTCTCCATACATCGGCTTCGGCATCAGGGTTGCGGTCAATCCATGCTTGAGGGCAATCTGCTGAATAGCGCTTTTGATATACATGATATTGTCGGCGATTTCCGGAAATGGAGCCAGTTCGGTTTCAATCTCCTGCTGTGAACTGATGCCGACTTCATGATGGTGGTAACGGATCGGGCAGATATGCTCTTCAATATAATCGGAGATCTCCTCTCGAACACCGGCGTTCCGATCATAGGGCCGATCCAGATGATAGCCTTTGCGGTCGGTCAGGGCCGTAGCATCGGGATCTTCGTAATCAAACGGCAGGGCTTCCTTATTCTCCATGGTGGAAAGCCGGTAGCCCGCTTTATGTTTGGTGTTGTAATAGACAGCTTCGCTGAACAGGTTGAATTCAAACTCCGGGATCCACAATATTTCATCGGCAATCCCGCTTTCCCGCAGATATTTAAAAGATCTTTCCGCCACACTGCGGGGGTCTTTTTTGTACCCGGCCGGGGAATCGGCCTCACGGATCGAGCAGATAATCTGCACGGTGGGATTTGGGTTAAAATTGTCATAACGTGCAGTTGTAATATCCGGCATCAGGATCAAATCCCCCGATTCCACGTTACGCATTCCGGGGATACTGGAACCGTCAAAAGGGATGCCGTGTTCCATGACATATTCAAGTCGCCGGGCCGGAAAATTGATATGGTACCAGCGGCCGACCAGATCGACATACTTCAGGTCGATATTTTTGACCCCTTTTTCCTGGATGAGTTCCTGTAAGCTTTGCAGATCCATCTGTACCTCTCCTTGCTGGGATGTACAATGTATTTACGGAGGCTGCTGTCAAAGCCTCCATAAATTTATTTTAGGCCGTTTTATTCAGGCATATTCGGGATTTTGGTGGTCTCTCCCAGATGGTTTCTCAGCGTGTATTCCTTCTCGTTTTTGTCGACAATATAATAATCCGGCATCAATGGAATCTTGCCGATATTGGTCGCCAGCACATACATCGGTTGTGCCAGACCGGTGGTGTGTCCACGCAGCGCGTCACGAATCAGCTCAGCACCCTTTTCCACCGGGGTGCGGAAATGATCGATTCCCGGAGCCGGCTCGCAATAAAAAACATAGTAGGGGCGAATCCGGGTACGCAACAGTTTCTGGTGCAGCTCCCTGAACGTCGGCACGTCATCGTTAATCCCCTTAAGCAGCACCGCCTGGTTCCCCACATTGATCCCGCAACTCAGCAGCTCGTAAACGGCTTTTTCCGTTGCTTCGGTGATCTCCTTCGGATGATTACACTGGGTGTTGATCCACACCGGAACCTTGTGAAATCCGCCGATCGCTTTTTTCAGGCCTTCGGTAATCCGTTGCGGCAGAACAATCGGCAGACGTGAGCCGATACGGATCATCTCGATGTGCGGCATCTCGCGCAGTTTGCTGATCAAGTACTCCAGTTTTTCATCCGACAACAGCAGCGGATCGCCACCGGTAATCAGTACATCGCGGATTTCCTTATGCTCGGCAATCCAGGCCAGGCCTTCGTCAACATCAAAGTGCAGTTGCAGATTCTGATCGACCACCAGTTCCTTGCGGAAACAGTGGCGACAGTAAATTCCACAGACCTCGACAACGGTAAAAGCAATCCGGTCTTTATACTGACGGGCGATACTGTCCGGACGAACTTCTTCCGTAGCGCGGTTTTCTTTCCACACCAGGTAGTTATCCATCCCGAACTCATTGATTTTTTCCTTCATCGACGGAAGTACTTGCATCCTGATCGGACATTTCGGGTCATCTTTATCCATCAATGACGCAAAATAGGGAGTTGTTCCCCATTTGGTTTTCAGGGTCTGAATCGCCTCCCTTTCGTCGTCAGAGACATTGATGTACTCTTCGAGTTTCTCAAGTGTGTTCACTTCGTTCTGCATCTGCTGAACCCATTCTTCTGCCATCTTTTCCTCCGTGATGTTGCAAGCTTATCTTCTATATGATTGAGATGTAAAATTTCGGAGTTAACTTGCTCTGAACCCACAAATATTAAAGAATCGCTATTTTCGACCCCGTTTCGACGTAATGCTGCCGAATAACCTTTTCAATCAGCCCCAGATCCTTTGATTTAACACTTTCAACAATTTCCCGATGCCGTCGGCCAACTTCAGAGGGGCCGTAGAGCTTTCCCAGATATTTAAAAAACAGAATATGCAACTTCAAACTGAGACGATCTGTGTATTCCAGCAGTTGAACATTATGGTTCTTGCTGATCAAGAGATCGTGGAACTTTCCCCCGGCCTCAACAACCATTTTGTGGTTCTTCTTGTTTGCATAACCCGCCATCTGGTCGATCAGCTCTTCGAGTTGGTCGATTTCTTCAGCAGAAAACTGATTGCAACTCTCCATCACCGCGTAACCCTCAAGGACTCCACGTATGGTGAAGCTATCGACAACCTGTTTGGGAGACAAAACGGAAATAAAGTTTCCCACTTGGGGACGATAATCAACCAGACCGTTCATGATCAGCTCTTTCATCGCCTCGCGGATCGGCGCTCGACTGATCCCCATCTGCTCAGCCAGCAGACTCTCCTTCAACTGATCTCCCGGGCCCAGCTCGTTCGTCAACAGGAGTTGATAAACATAGTCAACAACCTGATCTTTATAAGTTTTTTTGACAATTGGCATAACCGTCCCAGCTCCTTCTCGATGTCTAATGTCGACATTAGACATCTTCTGAATGAAAGTCAAGCAAGGAGAGATAAAATTTTGCAGGCGTGAAAGTGATGGTCTCGTAAAAAGTCATGAGATGGCTAAGCAAAAGTAGCATCTGGTTCGTTTCAGATATTTCTGGATGGAGCAACCTACGTCCTAAAGTTTTTGCATGATATTCTGTAAGGCCGATATCTGATAAGGCTTCTGAACAAAGCCGAGTAACCCTTTGCCGACAAATTTCTGTGCGACTTCCTGCTCATTGTAGCCACTGCTCATAATCACTTTTACGTTCGGGTCAAGGCGGCGCAATTCACGGAACGCTTCTTCTCCATCCATATGCGGCATGGTCAAGTCCATCAAAACCAGATTGATGTCTGTTTGGTGCTGTTTGTATATGGTCACTGCCTCTCGACCATCGACCGCGGTGAGAACTGTGAAACCGAAGAGTTCAAGCATGTTTTTACCCAACTCACGTAACAACTCTTCATCATCCACAACCAGGGCAAGACCGGTCATTTGCAATGGTGCCGTACTTTCTGCTTGAACAGCGCTTGTTGCCGGCAGTTCAGAAACAGGCAGAAGAACTTTGAATGTCGTCCCTTTGCCGAGTTCACTATAAACTTTGATGGCCCCTTTATGTCCGCGGACAATGCCGAGAACAGCGGACATGCCGAGACCGCGGCCGGTAAATTTGGTGGTAAAAAAAGGATCAAAGATATTGGCAGTTGTTTCCGGAGCCATGCCGCAGCCGTTGTCCGTCACTTCGACAAACACGTAGCTTCCTGCCTGCTGATTTTCATCCAACCAGGCTTCCCGCAGATAGTTCTGATCGCATGCCATGATTCCGGTGGACAGGTTGATCACCCCGCTTTTGTCGCCGATGGCATCTGAAGCGTTAATCACCAGGTTCATGATGATCTGGCGTATCTGGGTTGCATCCGCCTCTACACTTGGCAGTTGTTCGTCAAGTTTGTAGCAAAGGACGGATTTTTTAGAGATGGAAACGGAAAGCATGTACTCCATCTCTTGAATGATTGTTGTTAAATCCAGTGGTTCAATAACGAATTTCCCTTTGCCTGAGTAGGCCAGCATCTGGTTGGTCAGCTCGGCCGCTTTTTCTGCGGCCAGCTTTATCTGCCGGATGTTTTTGGTGACCGGAGTCCCCTTGGCTAAACCACGCTCAGCAAGCTCACTGTGACCGAGAATGGCCATCAGGATGTTGTTGAAATCGTGGGCGATGCCGCCGGCCAGGACACCGAGACTTTCAAGCTTTTGCGTGTGCAGCAGTTGCTTTTCCAGGTGTTGCTGCTTTTCCTGCATCTGAACGCGCTCCGTAATGTCTCGTGCTGCCGACAAAACGTATTTTTCCCCTTGCCATTCTATGACTGTCGCACTGATCTCAACCGGGAATATTTGTCCGGTTTTTTTTATGTGTCTGATTTCATAGACTAAATGACCTTTTTCCAGGAGCTGTTGCGCATGCCCCGATGCGCGGTGTTTCTGAAGATCATCCGGCAGAGAAATATCGAGGGGGCTGAGGCGTAAAAATTCTTCCCGTGTATAGCCGTACTGACGGATCGCCCGTTCGTTGACTTCTGAAAATATGGAGATTCCATCTGCCTTGACCCGGTGAAGAAAAACGGCATCGTTTTGATTGTCCATCAGGCTTCGATATTTCAATTCACTTTCAGCCCGTGCTTCTTCCGCGGCTGTCCGGGCCGCAATCTGCTTTTTTAAGTTATCAACTGTTTTGCTCAATGCGCTTGATCGTGAATCCAAAGCGTGTGTCAGTGCTTTTTGCCGCAGGTAAAGCTGGGTCATTTGCACCAAAAGTAATGTGAAAACCAGAATAACCACCGCGAAAATCGTCGCGATCCGGGTTGTGCGCTGATAAACACTGTCCAGGCTGACCAGTAGCTTAAGGGTTGCTGTGCCCCGGTACGAATAAAGAATATCCTCTTCAACGGCCAATGAATGGGCCGGGGTTGAGTCCCATTGATATGCGCCTAAGATAAAACCGTTTTTCGTCGTCAGGACGACTTTTGCAATGTTCTCGCTATGGGATTTACCCCACTTTCGCAACAGGGATTCGACCGTTGAGTAATTTTTATTCTGTAATTCATCCTGGATAAGGCCATGCAGAAAAAAGATGTTTTTTTTCGAAATACTGTTGATTTCAGCCACCTGGGAATGATGCAGATGGCTCACGGAACTCCAGGCAACAATAATCTGCATGGCAAGAACCAACACTAGCAACAACCAGTAATTGACGTTGCCGGAACATCGTTGGACGGTCATTTGAGAGTACTCTCTTCGGCTAACCTTTCGATAATGGTACGCAGGCCGTCATAGGCCTCGTCTTCAACCGGCACAAAGCCTGTCAGCGTAGGTTTTATCGCTTGCATGATGTGCTGTCCGGAGTCCGTTTTGCTGAGCTGCCAGAGAGCTTTCCGAAGCTTCTTGATGGTGCCGGCGGAGAGGTTTGTCCGGGCGACAAAAAGATGCTCGGGAGCAGCCGGTGTGCGGGCCAGTTCCTTCAGCCCCCGGTGTCGATAAAGTTGGTAAACAGATTCCTTGACCGCTCCGGCTTCAAAATCTCCGGTGAGGACCGCCAATGCGACATTTTCATGGGTTTTGAGCATTTGGTAGTTGTTTTCTTTGATGATGGCCGGATTTTCTTTCAGTAACAGAAAGGCCGGAAGAATATAGCCCATGGTTGAATAGATATCCACAAAAGCAAACTCACCAAATTCCAGGTCTGCAAGTTTTTCACTTGGGCTGTCTTGCCGAGTAATGATGATCCCCCTGAAAAACGGCGTCCCGTCGGTTTCCTGACAGGCCAGAAGCGGTTTGTTGCCATATTTGTCCACCATCCGAACATACTGGACCGGGCCGAGGTAAGCGATGTCGAGCTTATCCCTGCCGACCGCATCTATGTGCTCGGCATAGCTTGAGCCCACCCGGACAACAACGGGTATATTGAGTTCTTTACTCAAATATTCAGCCAGCGGGGTAAATTTTTTTTCGAGAATCGTTACGGTATGAAAAGGATGGATTCCAAGAATCAGCTGATCGTGGCTGAAAGCCGTCTCACCGGTGCAACATAGCAGCAGAACTGCGCTCAGCAGAACGTACGCAGAACAGAGTCTTTTCAATGTGCCGGAGAAAATTATCGCCATGATCAAGCCTCCTAAAAACGGGCATGTCCCGGAGTTCTGGGGAAGGGGATAACGTCGCGGATATTTTCCATACCGGTGATATACATCAGCAACCGTTCAAAGCCGAGCCCGAACCCGGCATGGGGGCAACTCCCCCAACGACGGATATCGAGATACCAGTCGAGGTGTTCTGCAGCGATCCCGCATTCAGCCATCCGTGCCTGCAACACATCAAGTCGCTCTTCACGCTGGCTCCCGCCGATAATTTCACCGACCCGCGGCACCAGCAGATCCATCGCCGCGACGGTTTTCTGATCATCATTCAAACGCATGTAAAAAGCCTTGATCCGGGTCGGATAATCGGTGACGAAGACCGGTCCACGAAAAATCTGCTCGGTCAGATAGCGCTCATGCTCCGATTGCAGGTCACACCCCCACTCGACGGGAAATTCAAAGGTTTGCCCTGACTTCTGTAGACGTTCAATCGCTTCGGTGTAACTGATGGTTTGAAACTCGGCGGTGGCCAGCGCTTCCAGTTTATCGATCAGACCTTTTTCGATGCGCCGATTGAAAAAATCGAGATCCTCCCGGCAATTTTCCAAGGCGTAAACCACCAGATAACGGAGGAAATCCTCACCCAGTCGACAGTTGTCGACCAGATCAGCAAAGGCGATCTCCGGTTCAATCATCCAGAATTCAGCCGCGTGCCGACTGGTGTTGGAGTTTTCCGCACGGAAGGTCGGGCCGAAGGTGTAGATATCGGAAAACGCCGTGGCAAACAGCTCCCCCTGCAATTGGCCGCTGACCGTCAATCCGGTCCGCTCAGCGAAAAAATCCCTGGACCAGTCGACTTGACCATTCTGTCGCGGAGGATTGGTCGGGTCGAGGGTCGAGACACGGAACATCTCCCCTGCCCCTTCGCAATCATTGGCCGTGATAATCGGCGTCTGCACATAGAGGAAACCGCGTTCCTGAAAAAATTTATGGACCGCAAAAGAAAGTGCACTACGCATGCGAAAAACCGCGCCAAAGGTATTGGAGCGGGGGCGTAGGTGAGCGATGGAACGCAGGAACTCGAAAGAGTGGCGCTTTTTCTGCAGCGGGAACGTCTCATCCGCGTCACCCAGCAGGGTCGCTTCACGGACTTGCAGCTCCCACTTTTGCCCGGCTGCCGGCGATTCGACCAGATGACCGTTCACAACCAGACAGGCGCCGGTCCCAACCCGTGAAAGCTGCTCATAGTTGCTTAACTGCGGATCAAGCACAAGTTGCAAAGAGGCAAAACATGACCCGTCATTCAAAGCAATGAAGCTGACTTCCTTGCCCCTTCGAACGGAACGAACCCAGCCCTTGACACAGAATTCCACTGCATTTTCAGCCTGTACGACCTGCTTAATTGCTGTCCTTGCAAGGATTTTCATTCCGTCTCCCAGAGATATTGATGGCCGAAATATCCGGATAAGCTTTGATGATTCCGGTTTCGTAAACTTTTTTCCAGACTATGACAGGCATAAACTTAGCCGACCTCTCTCGTTACAGGCAGATAGAGACTGAAGCAACTCCCTTCCCCCGGTTTTGAAGTCACCGTCAGCCGGCCCTTGTGATTCTCAACAACAATGAAGTAAGCCACGGACAAGCCCAGTCCGGTGCCGATACCAACCTCTTTGGTGGTATAAAAAGGCTCAAAAACCCGCTTGAGGGTTGCTTCATCCATTCCCGGGCCGTTATCTTCCACTTGCAGGCAAACCTGCTCTGCCTGCATAAAAATCCTCACGCGGATCTCCGCATCTTCGCTTTTCTGAGCAAACGCCTGCGCTGAGTTTTTCAGCAGATTGAGAATGACCTGTTGAATCTGCCCGGATTCACAGGGCACATCGGGAACCGGCTGAAAATCACGGACAATCCGGATCGTTCGGAAATCGTAATGATGTTTCATGTCGTAATCACTGGCTGCCAGTTCGATCGTTTTTTCCAGCAAATCGACCAGCGAGCAGGGAATAAATTCGGAGCAACTTTTACGACTGAAACTGAGCATATTTTCTATGATCCGCGCCGCTCGCTGCCCAGCGCTGCTAATCGACTGAATCATCTGGTCAAAACCGCGCAACCGGGAGTATTCGGCAACTTGCTCGATGCTCATTCCCAACTCTTCGGCAGTCCGCCGATTTTTATCCAGAGATGGTGACAACCGACTCTCCATCACTTGAACATTCTGCAAAATCACCGCCAGCGGATTATTTATTTCATGAGCCATCCCTGCCGCCAGACTGCCGACTGAAAGCATCTTTTCCGACTGCATCATGATATCCTCAATCTGGGCCTTTTCGGTCACATCATCGATATGGATCACCAAACTGCTACTTGATTCCAGACCCAATGGATAAATCAACAGATTGAAATAACGTGTGTTCCCCTGCGACACAGCCGGCATCTTCTGCAAACGTGCCGGTACTCCACTCTGCCATACAGTTTCCAACGTGGACAGGTACCGGACTGGATCGATCAGGGTATAAACATCGGTCAACTTTTGCCCCACCGCCTGCGCAGAGGCAATACCGCTCATATCTTCAGCCTGCCGGTTCCAGAGCGTCACGTTCAATTCCGGGTTCACCCCGATCAGCACCGAGGGCATCGAATCAACGATATTCTGCAGATCTGCTTGTAATTTCCGCAGTGATTCCTCGGCCTGACGACGTTCGGAGATATCATTCAGCGTTCCTTCAATCGACAACACCTGACCGTCGTCGTCACGAACCAGGTGCCCATTAATCGCGACCCAGAAAAGTTCACCGTCTTTGCGCCGCATCCGGACTTCTCGTCCGTGAACAAACCCACGCTGTTTCATTTCCGCAATCAACCGATCGCGCTCCTGCGGGTCCGCGTAAATCTGTTCGTGCAGGTTGGTACATGATTTGAGGTCGGCAACAGAAGAGGACCCGAACATTTGCGCCATCGCCGGGTTCACATTCAAGAATTCACCACTGATGGTACTCTGGAAGATCCCTTCGGTCGCATTATCAAACAGATGTCGGTAACGCTGTTCCGATTCCTGTATGGTCGACCAGCTGTTCACCAGAGCAGTGAGCATATCGTTAAACACTTCTTCGATCTGCCCCCACTCGTCTTCGCGATCAAGCGGCATCGGTGAATGGTAATCACCCTGGCGAAACGCAAGCAAGCGCTGCCGGATCGTCTCCATCGGTTTTTTGATATGGTGATTGAAAAGATTAACATAGATCGCGCCCAAGAGGATCATCAGCACCAGCAGCAGAGCGAGAACGATCGCTCCTGAGGTCACGATGGTCCGATCAATGTCTGCCGTTGTCTTCCGGGCCGCTGAAGTACTTTGCGCATCGGTCAGTTGTGAATTGGCAACCGTTTGCGATAACTGCGTTTCAACAAGTTGGGAAATATCGTTACGAACCTGGACAAAAGAGATCAGCAGGACCGTGGCAATAACGGCAAAAGAGACGGCCGAAAGAATCATCGCCAGGACCAGCCTTGACTGAATGGAAATTTTCAACGAATGACGCAAACCCATAGATTATCCAAGCGGTTTGTCGGCTTTGCTTGTCCGAGCAAAACCGCTTCGACAGAGACAAGCATTAGAGACCTTAAAGATATCACAAATCCCGCTGACATCCATAGCCAAAAACAGAGAAAGGAACTGCAATGCAGTTCCTTTCAGGAAAATTGATGATATCGCGGGATCAGCTGTGTTCCCGAGCCTTGAGGAACCGAACCCCTTCCCACTGTTCCATGGTGTGTCCAAGGCGCCACTCGCTGGCGGCCAGGAAGGTCAGGTGACCCTCGGCATCATGAGCCAACTGGTGCTGGTTCTTTTTACTGAACTCGGCAAGTATTTTTTTGTCGTCGCACTCGATCCAGCGAGCAGTCCGGTAATCGACCCCTTCATAGACGGCATTGACATTGTACTCCGCCTTGAGCCGCTCCATGGTCACATCGAACTGCAGCACCCCGACCGCGCCGAGGATAAACTCGGATCCACTGATCGGTTTAAACACCTGCACCGCTCCTTCTTCGGCCAGTTGCAGCAGCCCTTTTTGCAGCTGTTTGGATTTGAGCGGATCTTTCAAGCGTACCCGGCGGAAATGTTCCGGAGCGAAGTTGGGAATACCGGTAAATTTGAGCGACTCCTTCACCGTAAAGGTATCACCGATCTTGATGGTGCCATGATTGTGCAAGCCGATGATATCTCCGGGATAGGCCTCCTCGACATGGGCCCGGTCCTGAGCCATAAAAATGGTCGCTTTGGAAAGATTGACCTCTTTACCGATGCGGTGATGCCTGACCTTCATCCCCCGGATAAACTTACCGCTGCAAATCCGCAAAAAAGCAATCCGGTCGCGATGGGCCGGGTCCATGTTCGCCTGGATCTTGAAAACAAATCCGGAAAACTGTTCTTCATCCGGTGCCACCAACCGCTCAACCGTTTCCCGCGGGCCGGGTGCCGGAGCGAGTTCAACGAAGGCGTCGAGCATTTCCTGGACACCGAAGTTATTGATGGCACTGCCGAAAAAGACCGGCGTCTGGCCGGCCTTAAGGTAATCCTGCAAATTGAACGGGTTGGCCGCTCCTTCCAGAAGTTCGATATCTTCGCGCAGCTCATCGGCCTGACGGCCCAGAAGTTCATCGACTCGCGGATCGTTCAGGCTGGCAATTTTGACAGTTTCGGTACTGCGTGCATCGTCTCCGGGAGTAAACAGGTTCAACTCCTGACGGTAGAGATTGTAGACCCCCTTAAAACGTTTCCCCATGCCGATCGGCCAGGAGAGCGGGGTGCACTCGATCTGCAACTTCTCCTCGATATCGGCCAGAACATCAAGCGGCGCCAGCCCCTCGCGGTCGAGTTTGTTAATAAAGGTGAGCACCGGAGTGTTCCGCATTCGACAGACTTCCATCAGTTTCTCGGTCTGCGTCTCAACCCCCTTGGCGCTGTCGATAACCATCAGCGCGCTGTCAACGGCGGTCAATACCCGGTAGGTATCTTCGGAAAAATCCTGGTGTCCGGGGGTGTCGAGGAGATTCACTTCGTAATCACGGTAGTTGAATTTCATCACCGAGGAAGAAACCGAAATTCCCCGTTCCTTCTCAATACTCATCCAGTCACTGGTCGCGTGCCGAGTCGACTTGCGCGCCTTGACCGTCCCGGCCATCTGGATGGCCCCACCGAACAGCAGCAGCTTTTCGGTCAAGGTGGTTTTCCCGGCGTCCGGATGGCTGATAATGCCGAAGGTGCGCCGTCTGGCAATTTCACGTTGCAGTTCTTTACTCACTTGTTTCATCCTTCTTGAGCTGACTTTTCTCTGCCTGGTTTTCCGGAACCCGCCAGCGTTTATGCATCCAGAACCACTGGGTGATATCACGCCTGACGGCCTGTTCGATAATCTCCGTCAGCAGTTGGGTATTTTCATTGACGGCCTGTTCTCCCTCACCTTCGAGCAGCAACATCGGCTCAGCCCGGAGTTTATAACGTTCATCCGGCAGCCGCCGGCAGAATACCGGCACCACCGGAATCCGGTATTTCATGGCCAAGTTGGTGATCGCCGTGGTGGTATAACCGAGCCGGCCGAAAAAACGCGTCGGGATCGAACCGGGCGGGGAAATATGCTGATCGAGCAGGATGGCCGGAATCCGCCCCTGTTGCAACGCGTTAAGAACTCGCCGCGCCCCCTTACGACTGTCGATCTCGATAGCCCCGTAAGTTTCCCGGAGTTGCTTGATATACCGGCCAACCAGTGGATTTTTCATCGGCTTGGCAACCGGATCAACCTGGAAACCGAGTTCATGCAGCGGAAAGTTTCCCATCTCCCAGAAACCGAAATGCCCTGAAAGCATGATCACCCCGCGCCCCAGATCCTGGGCCTGCTGCAGGTGTTCTATGCCCTCTACCTCATAGTAGCGCTGAAGGTCGTCGCTACCGGGTCGAAACATGTCGATCCGCAAGATCTCCGCGCCACTGACCCCAACGTGCCGGAAATTCCGTAAAGCCAGCCAGGCGATCCGCTGATCAGACAACTCCGGAAAGGCGCGGCGCAGGTTTTCCTCCGCCAGCCGCCGTCTTTTCGGCAACAGCCAAACAGCCAACAGGCCCAGATGCCCCCCCACCCTGAGAGCAGTCGGCCTCGACAAACGACGCAACAACCCCGCCAGCAGGCGAATGGCCAGGTATTCAAAGAAAAACTTAATGGAATGAGTCACTATTTCTCTCAATCAAAGTTTGATGGTCTCGAAAAAAAATACGATGGCTAGGAGGTTGTCCGAGAATACGAGCCGTAGCGAGAAATCGGCTGTTCGAGGGCAGATTTTCGTAGGTTTGAGAGCGAATAGCACAGCTATTTGTCGAAAACATACGGAGATATGAACCGATCAGACGGTTTCGCAGTAGGTTCTTGTATTCTCGGACAGCCTCCTAGGCAATACATTCGGTAACTGTTCAGCAGAATCGAACAGCTGACAACCGGCGGGTCGCGTCCCGCCAGACGCCTTCCTTTTTGTCCAAGCCAACAAAAAGGAAGCAAAAAATGGCTTTTTTATTTCTGTCGCCAGGTTTTGGTAGCTCTTACATCCGATTAAACAAAACAACAAAGGTCAGCTTCGACCGGCCGGAAACCAAAAGGCCCCAGGCGAACAAGTTCGCATGGGCTAAATTGGCGCGGCGGATCTTCGATTGTTACGCTGGCAAAAGGATTACCTCTTTTATGCAGGGCTTCATAATCGGTTCATCCCTGTCATCTGCTTCGTTGTCCCCACTACCGTAACCGTTTAACCCATGCGAAAAACTTGTTTTTCGTTGGGGCTTTTTGCTTTTCATTTCATCAACCACGAACGGCTGATCACTTCAACCAACAGCTTCAACGGAGCAGGGAAACCTCGAGACAGTAATAAAAAAGAGTTTCTTTTGCTTCGTTTTCTTTGCGATTCAAAGAAAATGAAGTCGGCTGTCGGGCCGAAACCCGACGGTTTCGTTTTTGATCTCTTTTGGAAATCAACAAACAGTCAATTTTAATGCCTCTTGAACGCCTCAAGTAATCGCCGTGCAGCAGCTCCCGGTGAAGTAATCCCCTGACTGACCCCGGTTTGAACCTGGTCGATCAGTCCTGCGACATGCTTGTCGCGCATGAAAAGATCTTTCAGATCATCCATAACCAACGACCACATCCAATCGATTGCCTGCAGGCGGCGTTTGTTTTCAAATTCATCGGATTGTTTCATGGTGGTCGCAAAGTCGAGGATTGTCTGCCAGATTTCAACAATCCCTTGATTGTGCAGCGCACTGCAGAGCATCGCCGGTACGTGCCAGTTGGTACTTTTCGGCTTCAGCAGGTGCAGGGCGTTTTCATATTGCTGACGGGCCAGTTCCGCCTTGGGACGGTTTTCCCCTTCTGATTTGTTGACCAGAATCGCATCGGCAATCTCCATCACGCCTTTTTTAATTCCTTGCAGCTCATCCCCGGCATTCGGTAATTGCAGCAGCAGAAAAAAGTCGACCATGGAGGCGACGGTGACTTCCGATTGGCCGACACCGACGGTTTCGACGATGATGATATCGTAGCCGGCTGCTTCGCAGAGGAGCATGGTTTCGCGGGTTTTGCGGGCCACACCGCCGAGGGTATCGCCTGATGGTGAAGGGCGGATGAAGGCGTTCTGCTCACGGGAGAGCTCTTCCATCCGGGTTTTGTCACCGAGAATCGAACCGCCGGAGAGTTGCGAACTGGGATCGACAGCAAGGATGGCGACCTTGTGTCCTGCGCCGATCAGGAACATGCCGAGGGCTTCAATGAAGGTGCTTTTGCCGGCACCGGGAACTCCGGAAATGCCGACGCGGATCGAATTTCCGGAATCGGGCAGAAGGTTGTCGAGCAGCTCGGCTGCCTTGCTCGAATGATCCGGGTTGCGACTTTCGATCAGGGTGATGGCTTTGGCCAGAGAACGGATATTGCCTTTTCTGACTCCCGCAGCAATGGTTTCAACTTTACTCAAGGAATAACCTGTCTCCTGTGAAAGGGACGGGCGAGCCGGTTTGGCTCGCCCGTATATGGCTCTTTATAATGTTGTGATCTTGTTACTTTCCTTCAATCGCGTCCAGGGTTTGCCCGGCGGAGAGGGTGATCGGTGTTCCCGGGCCGAAAATCTTGCCGGCCCCGGCTGCGTACAGGGCAGCATAATCCTGGCGTGGGATGACGCCGCCGCAAACTACGACGATATCTTCGGCGCCAAGTTTTTTCAATTCGGCGACCAGTTGCGGAACCAGGGTTTTGTGACCCGCTGCCAGGCTGGAAACACCAACCACGTGGACATCGTTTTCAACGGCCATCTTGGCGGCTTCTTCCGGGGTTTGAAAGAGCGGACCGACATCCACGTCAAAACCGACATCGGCGTAAGCGGTGGCGACGACCTTGGCGCCACGGTCGTGACCGTCCTGCCCCATTTTAGCAACCAGAATTCGTGGCCGCCGGCCTTCTTTGGCCGCGAACTCTTCGACGCGCTGTTTCAGTTCGGTAAAGTCTTTATCCGCTTCCACGACAGATCCGTATGCTCCTGAGACAAGTCTGATTTCAGCCTTGTGGCGGCCGTAAACTTTTTCCATGGCGTCGGAAATTTCACCAATCGAGGCGCGCAGCCGGGCGGCCTTAACGCTCAGATCGAGCAGGTTTCCCCCCCCACTTTCGCAGGCCGCGGTGATGGCGTCAAGGGCCTGTTGACAGGCGGACGGATCCCGCTCGGCCCGCATTTTCTGCAGCCGGGCAATTTGTGATTCACGGACGGTGGCATTATCAATATCGAGAACTTCAATTTCGTCCTCTTCTGCCAGTTGGTATTTATTCACGCCGACGATAACGTCGCGACCGGAGTCGATAGCGGCCTGTTTCTTGGCTGCCGACTCTTCAATGCGCAGTTTCGGCATTCCCGTTTCAATCGCTTTGGTCATCCCGCCCAACTCTTCGATTTCATCAAGAATTTTCTGCGCTTCTTCTATCAGCGAGTTGGTCAGTGACTCAACATAATAGGAACCGCCGAGCGGATCAACCACGTTGCAGATACCCGACTCTTCCTGAATGACCAGCTGAGTGTTGCGGGCAATACGGGCGCTCTGATCGGTCGGCAGGGCAATGGCTTCGTCCAGGGCGTTGGTGTGCAGCGACTGGGTGCCGCCGAGAACCGCAGCCATCGCCTCGATGGTGGTGCGGACGACGTTGTTGTATGGGTCCTGCTCGGTGAGCGACCAACCGGACGTCTGGCAGTGGGTGCGCAGCATCGAGGACTTCGGGTTCTGCGGGTCGAACTGGCTCATCATCTTGGCCCAGAGATAGCGGGCCGCACGCAGTTTGGAGGCTTCCATGAAAAAGTTCATGCCGATGGCGAAGAAGAAGGAGAGGCGCGGCGCAAAACTGTCGACATCCAAACCTTTGTCGAGGGCGGCGCGAACGTACTCAAGGCCGTCCGCCAGAGTGAAGGCCAGTTCCAGTGCGTTGTTGGCCCCGGCCTCCTGGATGTGATAGCCGGAGATGGAGATCGAGTTGAACTTCGGCATTTTCTGGGTGGTGTACTCGATGATGTCGCCGATAATCCGCATCGAGGGGGTCGGCGGGTAGATGTAGGTGTTGCGGACCATGAATTCTTTAAGGATATCGTTCTGGATGGTTCCCGCCAGTTTTTCTTCGCTGACCCCCTGCTCCTCAGCAGCAACGATATAATTGGCCATAATCGGCAGGACCGCACCGTTCATGGTCATCGATACAGAGACCTTGTCGAGGGGAATGTCGCCGAAGAGGATTTTCATGTCCTCGATGGAGTCGATGGCAACACCGGCCTTGCCGACATCGCCCACCACGCGGGGGTGGTCGGAGTCGTAGCCGCGGTGGGTTGCCAGGTCGAAGGCAACGGAAAGCCCCTGCTGGCCGGCGGCCAGGTTACGTTTGTAGAAAGCGTTTGACTCTTCAGCCGTGGAAAACCCGGCATACTGACGAACCGTCCAGGGTCGGCCGGCATACATGGTGGCCATCGGGCCACGGACGAAAGGTGTCAGGCCGGGCAGGGTGTCGGTAGTTTCCAGGCCGGCAGTGTCGGCAGCGGTGTAGAGTGGTTTGACCGTGATTCCTTCCGGGGTTTCCCATTTGAAATTGGAGAGATCGTCAGTTTTCTTCTCCTTTTTCGCCAGGACTTCCCAGTCGGCGATGGTTTTCTTTTCGAAACAGCTCATAGGTTTATTCCTTCCTCTGTTCCTGCGTTGGATATGATAGAAGCCATATTTTCCATCAAGTCTCCAAAGATACCGAGAAAATCAAAAGCTTTAACGCAGGGGCGGAAAGAGATAGAGAACATTCAAGGAGTAAAAGCAGCATCTATTTCTGCGAACTCTGCGTCATTGATTTTCTTGGTGCTCTTTTAGTGTCTTTGATGGCTATATGGATTTAGTTTTTAGCGGGTGACCACTGCAAGTACTTGTACTATAGCGCCATCTTTTGAAAGCAGGCGATGTTTGACCGTTGAGTCAAAGTAGGCGGCGTCTCCGGCTTCCAGAATAAAACGCTCGTCATCAAGAATGAGTTCAGCACTCCCGTCGAGGATGAGCAGGAATTCTTCCCCCTCGTGATTATAGAGAGTCTCCTCCGAGGCCCGCTCGTTAATCGTCAACAGGAAGGGTTCCATCTTTTTGTTCTTTTTACGGTAGGAGAGGGTTTCGTACGTATAACCGTGCCCGGTGCCGTCTTTGGAGATCACCCGGCTGACCACGCGGCGGTCATTTTTGCGCACAATTTCGTAGCGGGTGGCCCCTTCTCCTTCTTCGAAAAAGAAGCTCATCTTGACATCGAAAAAACGCGCAATCTTGGAAAGAGTGGCGATGGGTGGCGAGACGTTATTGTTTTCAATCTGCGAAATCAGCGCAGGGGAGAAGCCGGTCTCGTTGGCCACGTCCTGCAAGGTTAATTTTCTTTCCTTCCGCAGTGTCTTGATTTTTACGCCGATATTGAATTCCATAGAGTTTCTTTTTGTTTTCGCAAAAATAGAAAAGGGTTTTATGACCTGTCCGTATAGCCGACGTGGTAGAAAATGTCAATATTAATATTTTATCAGCATTAAAGAGTTTAATTTAGGCTAAAGTTGTTTCATTGTCGATAAAATAACGCTTAACCGTTTGTTCTATGGCGGATTATTTATCCTCATCGGAGCAGTCCCCGGACTTTTTATTGTGACGCCTGCCTTTAGGCTCCCTTAAACTTGGATGGCTCACTGCGGGACAGCATTGACCAATCTTGCGGGGCAAATTGTCGGCAAAAAATGACTTGACAATAATCATCGACAGATTATTATTGTTCCCGCTGTTAGCACTCACGACGATTGAGTGCTAACAGCGGGTTTTGAGAGACCTGTTCAGCTTTTTTCATCAATCGCCGAGCTTGATCTCTCTCTGTCTTTTTGTAGAGAACCGTAACGGCTAGATAGCCCATGTATCGTTTATAAGTGAAAGGAGAACCAGCAATGAAGATCAGACCATTACAGGATCGTATTATCGTTGAGCGTGTCGAAGAGGAAACCACTACTGCCGGTGGCATCATCATCCCTGACACCGTGTCCAAGGAAAAGCCGCAGGAAGGTAAAGTTGTCGCGGTCGGTAACGGCAAGGTTACCCCGGAAGGTAAAGTTCTGCCTCTCGACGTCAAAGAGGGCGACCTGGTGTTGTTCGGCAAGTACGCCGGCAGCGAGATCAAGGTTGACGGCGAGGAATTTCTGATCATGCGCGAGGACGACATCCTCGGTGTGGTTGAAAAATAAATTAAGTTATTAAAATACGGAGGACATAAGAATTATGGCAAAAGAAATCAAATTTTCCATGGAAGCTCGCAGCAGCATTCTTGCGGGGGTTAACATCCTGTCTGATGCGGTAAAAGTGACCCTCGGCCCCAAAGGTCGTAATGTTGTCATCGACAAGTCGTTCGGTGCTCCACTGATCACCAAAGACGGTGTGACCGTTGCCAAAGAGATCGAACTGGATGACAAGTTTGAAAACATGGGTGCACAACTGGTTAAAGAAGTTGCTTCCAAGACTTCTGACGTTGCCGGTGACGGAACCACTACCGCAACCGTTCTCGCCCAATCCATCTACCAAGAAGGTATCAAGCTGGTGACCGCCGGGCATAACCCGATGGAAATCAAGCGCGGTATCGATAAGGCCGTTGTCGTTGCTGTCGAAGCTCTGCAGCAGATCTCCAAGCCGGTCAAGGACCACACGGAAATTGCTCAGATCGGCACCATTTCGGCGAACTGTGACGAGACCATCGGTAACATTATCGCGGAAGCGATGGAAAAGGTCGGCAAGGAAGGCGTAATCACTGTCGAGGAAGCCAAGACGATAGAGACCAGCCTGGAGACCGTAGAAGGGATGCAGTTTGATCGCGGTTACCTGTCCCCGTATTTCGTCAGCGATGCCGAGCGCATGGAAGTTGTTCTCGAAGACGCTTTAATCCTGATCTATGACAAAAAAATCAGCACCATGCAGGACCTGCTGCCGATTCTTGAGCCGGTTGCCAAGCAAGGTCGGCCGCTGATGATTGTTGCCGAAGATCTCGACGGTGAAGCTCTGGCGACTCTGGTTGTCAACAAGCTGCGTGGCACCATCAACGTCTGCGCTGTTAAAGCTCCGGGTTTTGGTGATCGACGCAAGGCAATGCTTGACGACATCGCTGTTTTGACCGGCGGCAAAGTGATTTCCGAAGAGGTCGGTTTCAAATTGGAAAACGCCACCCTCGATATGCTCGGGACTGCCAAGCGGATCGTGGTTGACAAGGACAACACCACCATTATTGACGGTGCCGGTGTTGACGTCGAGATCGAAGGTCGCGTCAAGGTGATCCGTGCGCAGATCGAAGAAACCAGCAGCGAATACGATCGTGAGAAGCTGCAGGAACGTCTGGCTAAACTGGTCGGCGGTGTTGCCGTGGTTAAAGTCGGCGCTGCGACGGAAACCGAAATGAAGGAAAAGAAAGCTCGCGTTGAAGATGCCCTGCATGCAACCCGTGCTGCCGTTGAAGAAGGTGTCGTTCCCGGCGGCGGCGTTGCCCTGCTGCGCATCCTCAAGGATGTTCAGACGATGACGTTGGACGGTGAGCAGAAGTTCGGTCGTGATCTGGTGGCTCGTGCCCTCGAAGCTCCGCTACGCCAGATTGCCATCAACGCCGGCCTTGAAGGTGCCATCGTGGCTGACAAAGTTGCCAACGGCGAAGGTGCCTACGGCTTTGATGCTGCCGCCGATGTGTATTGCGACATGCTGGACGCCGGGATTATTGATCCGACCAAAGTGACCCGCACTGCTCTACAGAATGCTGCCTCAGTTGCCGGCCTGATGCTGACTACTGAAGCGATGATTGCCGATAAGCCTGCCGAAGGCGGCGACGCTATGCCGGCAATGCCTGGTGGCATGGGCGGTATGGGTGGCATGGGCGGTATGATGTAAGCTCGACACCAAACTGCTGAAAAAAAGCCCCCCTGGAGAGAATCCAGGGGGGCTTTTTTCGTGGGCAGCGATTGCTTTTGGTAATTATTCAGAAAATGTGCCGGTGATGCCCATGGAAAGGGTGTCTGTCGCCAGGATGGCGATAGTCAAGCCCCAGGGATGGCCATGTATTCATTCAATCGGCGGCCCTTGGAATGGGCAGCGCCGGCACATCAGCATCCGTTCTGAATAGTTACTGATTTTGTTTTAAGT
>JAUVEB010000225.1 GCA_030595055.1 Desulfuromonadaceae bacterium | reverse complement strand
GTCGTGGTTCTCGCGATTGCCGAAAGCGAAGGCACTGATGTTCATGTTATTGATGAACAATTCGCCATTCTTGATGCGACAGAAAGATTCTTTGAGGTTTACCTTGCCCGCGCGAATCGATTTGACCTCGGTTCCGGTAAGCACAATACCGGCTTCGAAAGTGTCTTCGATATAGTATTCGTGATAGGCTTTTTTATTGGTGGCGATAATTTTAATGCCCATGAAGTAACACGTCCGCTCGGGTGTCTGCTTGCTGTTCTATGGCAACAATTTTCGGCATAAAAACTTCCCGTTTCAAGGTCCGGGTGCCGAGTCTTATGCCGAGGAAGGTGCCGACCAGAAAAATGACCCCGAAAATCGCCGAGAGTAACGACGGATCTATTCCAATTGCGAGGTTTTCTCCCAGCCATTGACCGGCAAAAGCACCGACCAATAACCCTATTATCGGTACAATGTAAAGCATAAATGAAGACTGCAAAAAGTGCTTTGTGGTGGTCACCACTTTAACTCGATCACCAACCCGGCCCCCGGCGACATTAAATGTCTCGACCAGCATCGATTTGCTATCATCGCCGAGCCGGCAAGCGCCACTGGAGGGGCAATGAGCACAGGCACTATTTTTCTGACAGAGCACCACGGCAATCTCTCGCCCTTTCAACTCGACGATCGTGCCATATTCCTCGATCATTAAACTATCCATGGGTCAATGACTCCACTTCCTCCAGTTTAAGACATCTCGTTCAACCCGGACAACTGCGGCTGCCCACACCGGGGGTTCCAAGTCAGCTAAAGTCCCGATTGCGGCTATGTTCCCGTCCAGATCGAGCAACGCCCCACCTTCTATGGGCGGGGCGTCAACTGGAACCGGATATGCGGGACAAAGACAACTCAAACTCGCATCCTTCAGCAAGCCGCCTGCTCACAATCCAGCAACGCGACCATTTCTTTTAATCGTGCGAGCAAGGTACGCACCTCATGCTCACACACGATAGCACATTGCTCCTCGAGGACACTGCTTAAAATCTCTGCTGTCGTCAGTGGATTCGCCAAGACCACGCGAAACACGTTGATCAACTCGCCGGCATATTTCTCTGACCTGAGCCGGGTCCGGGAAACAAAGGTCTTCCCCGCTTCCCGCTGCGATTTCTGCACCAACCGCGTGATCTGATCGAGCAGTTCGTTCACTTGCCCGAGCATCTCCGTTGACATCCTCCCCTGGCATGACTGAAGCCATTCAGGGTTAAATCGGTAGGTGAGGATGTTCAGTTCCGGTTCGGACATCAACTCGAAATCAGGATGTTCATTAACCATCAGGGCAAACTGCTTTGCCAGTTCGACTCCCATGTCAATCAGCAATTCATACCCTTTGCGACCGATAATGGAAAGGCCTGCATGCACCAGCATCGACTGGCCGGGGCGCGATCCTTCCAAGGTATGGCTGCCGAGGTCCTTGGAGCCGTGACGGAGGATATAGGCAGCGTGATGCTCAATGGCAGAGACCGCACTCGGATCTTTGAACAACACCATCCCCGCTCCCATCGGCACGTAGAGCTGTTTATGAGCATCAATTGTCACAGAATCCGCGAGTTCAATCCCCCTGAGCAGATGACGGTATTTATCCGAAAACAGCGTCGGACCACCCCAAGCCGCATCGACGTGGAAGTAGCACTGCCGCTCAGCAGCAAATTCAGCGATCTCTGCCAACGGATCGACATTGCCGGTTTCCGTGGTCCCGGCGATACCGACAATTGCCAGCGGCCGGATGTTGCGGTCTTGCAAGCGCCCATATTGTTCCCGTAAATGCTGCATATCGAGGCGATTATTGTCATCGGTATCAAGCAACACCAGGTTGTCGCGACCAATCCCCAGCAGATCAACTGCTTTGGCTAAAGAATAATGCGCGCGCTGCGAGACAAGGACTGCCAAACCTTCACAATTCAGGTATTGCATGGCCTTGAACAGGCCTTCTTGGGTCATTCCCTTGAAATCACCGTCCGGGCCGCAAAGTCTGTTGCGTGCAACCCAGAGAGCCGTGGCGTTGGCTATTGTTCCGCCTGAGCAGAAAGCTCCCAGGGCATGTCCACTGTCATGAATCCAGCGGGGATAAAATACGTCATCACAGTCATAGATCAACCGATGCAGCATAGCCAGAACCTGGCGCTCCATCGGTGTGAACGCCTTGGATGTTTCCACTTTAACCAGGTTCTGGTTAAGAGCCGTCATGATCCGTGACAGGGGCAACATGAAATAGGGCAGTGCCGAGGTCATATGACCGACAAATCCGGGGGCGGCCGTGTGAACTGATTGTGCCACCAGCTTCTCTTTGACAAATTCGGTGTATTCTGAAACGAAGGTCGGATCTTCGGGGATCCGCGAATCGGCAAAATCCCCCTCAATCTCCTCCAGGTTCCGCTTCAGGGCAACAATATGCTTCTGCAGAAACCCCGTTACATTATCGGAAATGGCCTGATCAACCCGTCCCAACGTCGAGTCGGGAGCTTCAGGTACGGTAAAGATCCGATAAAGATTTTCCAGGTTGGCCTGGGCCATTTCTTTTTTCGTCATAACATCACCGTAATAGCGACTATTAAAGACGCTAATCAGAAAAAACTATTATCGATCAGCCGGGTCTTACCAACAAAAACAGCCAACAATATCACCGAATCGTTATCAACCTGCTTTTGCTCTTCCAGGCTCAATTGATGGCAGATCTGAACATAGTCGATCCGGGTCTCAGCTTGACTGCTGATCATCCCTGTCACCTGAGAGATGATAGTTTCGCAGTCGGACTCCCCTGCCGCCGCCAAACGTTTTGCCTCAGCAATCGACTGCGACAACACCAACGCTTCTTGCCGCTGTTCTTCCGTCAGATAAACGTTGCGCGAACTCATCGCCAAACCATCGGCTTCACGGAAAATAGGCAGACCGACAATCTCAACAGGCACATTCATATCCAACGTCATCCGCCGGATGACCGCCAGCTGTTGAAAATCCTTGTTACCGAAAAAGGCCAGATCCGGCTGAACAATATTGAATAGCTTGCTCACCACCGTGGTCACTCCACGGAAGTGTCCGGGACGGCTGGCACCACAGAGGTTTTCGGTAATGCCGTCAACATCGACATAGGTGACGTAGTCTTGGGGGTACATGTCGGCGGCCGTCGGCGCAAAAATGATATCGACATCGACCGATGCAGCAAGCTCACTGTCACGTTGCAGAGCACGCGGATAATCCGCAAAATCCTCTCCCTGGCCAAACTGAGTCGGATTGACAAAAATCGAAAGAACCAGCAGGTCACCCCGCT
>JAUVEB010000185.1 GCA_030595055.1 Desulfuromonadaceae bacterium | reverse complement strand
TCTGGTTGTTGATATGATCGTGGCGTCGGTGCTGATGTCAATGGGGATGATGATGCTGCCGCCGATTATTATTTCCCTGCCGTTCAAAATCCTGCTTTTTGTGCTGGTCGATGGCTGGTCATTGGTCATCGGTTCTCTCGTGCAAAGTTTTGGATAGGGAGGGATTATGAGCCCGGAATTTGTCGTAAACATTGGCCGTCAAGCCGTCGAAACTGCATTGTCTGTTGCTGCCCCCATGTTGATTGCTGCGCTGGTGATCGGTTTGGTGGTCAGTATTTTTCAAGCAGCAACCCAGATTAATGAACAAACCATGACCTTTATCCCGAAAATCGTCGGTGTTTTCGTCACCCTGTTGGTATTTGCTCCCTGGATGTTGAGAAAAGTCACTGCTTTTCTGATCATGATTTTCGATCAGTTGCCTCATATCAGGCCATAATTCCCCTGGAGACAAGTGATGGAACTCCCCCAGTTTTCCCTGCCGCTCATTCAAGGTTTTTTACTCTGCTTAGCCCGGGTCGGTTCCATGATGGCGGTGATTCCGGTCTTCAGCGGCGGTCAACTTCCTCCGCAAATGCGCGTCGGTATCGCCGTCCTTTTCTCGCTGCTGATTTACCCGACGGTACAAGGTTTTATTCCCGAGCAGAGTTTTTTAATCATTGAACTGGCACTGCTGCTTGCCCAGGAAACAATTCTCGGTTTGTTGGTCGGGTTTTTGGCCCAATTGGTCTTCATGGCCGCTGAATTTGCCGGGTCTCTGATCGGTTATCAGATGGGCTTTGCCGCCGCCAATGTTTTTGACCCGATGACGCAGCGACAGGTGGCCCTGATCTCCCAATTCCAGGGAGTTTTTACCATCCTGTTGTTTCTTGCCCTGGATGTTCATCACCTGTTTTTTGCGGCAATTGCGGCTTCCTTTGAAATGCTGCCGCCCGGAACCCTCAACTTGGCAGGTGGCGCAATCCCCATGGTGATGGAGGTTGCCAATCATTCATTAATCCTGAGTATCCAACTGGTTGCTCCCATTCTCGCCCTGCTGATATTATCTAACCTGACCCTCGGTATTCTGTCCCGAGTGTTCCCACAACTAAATGCCTTTATGCTCTCCTTCCCGATTAATATCGGTGTCTCCTTTATCGTCATGGGAATGACCCTCGGCCTCTTCGCTACGATGCTCAGCAGAGAATTTTCCGCACTTGCGGACCGTTTTTTGCAACTCTTCAGTTTGCTCTGATTTTTCTGCCCGAAAGAAGCCAAAATTCCGCCATCCGAGGCTTCTTGAGCGGGTCGATTTGAGGGTGTCATGAAAGGGCTGAAGGCTCTTTTGCGGTCGCCGGGAGAAGCGTATGGCTGAAGGCTCAGATCAGGAGAAAACTGAACAGGCGACGGGAAAGCGTCGCCAGGATTTTCGTGAAAAAGGCCAGGTCGCACAGAGTAAAGAGGTGACGACCGCCGCATTAATGACCTTTTCCCTGCTGCTCTGGGTTTTTTATGCCCGTTATTTCTGGGCTGACCTGCTCGATATCATGAAAACCACGCTGCAGATGATGAGCCGTTTTGAAGTCACTTCGCTGAGCGTTGTTAACCTCCTCAGGGAGTTGGTGGTGGTGCTTGCCGGTATGATGTGGCCGGTTTTTTTATTGACCCTGTTGGTCGGGTTTCTTTCCTCCTTTCTTCAGGTGGGTCCGCTCTTTACTCTCAAGCCTCTTCAGCCTGATCTCAACAAGTTCAACCCGATCAAGGGGATGGCCAAATTTGTTTCCAAGCGTGCAGCTGTTGAATTGATCAAATCGTTGGCCAAGGTGTCGCTGATCGGTTTTGTCGCCTATAAAACCGTCAGTAATGAATTCGCCACGGCGCTGACCCTGGTTCATCTTGATCTCAACCAAACGTTGCTTTTTCTGGGCCGGACAGCATTCCTGGTTATGGCAAAAACCAGCGGTATTTTGATTATTCTTGCGATCATCGATTTTGCCTTCAGTAAATATGAAATGGAGCAGAAGATGAAGATGACCAAGCAGGAGGTCAAAGAAGAATTCAAGGAAACCGAAGGAGATCCGCAACTCAAGGCGCGGGTGCGGTCGGTGCAGCAGCAGCTGGCGCGTAAGCGGATGATGGCTGAAGTGCCTAAAGCGGACGTTGTTATCACCAACCCGACTCATCTCTCCATTGCCATTGCTTATGATCGTGAGACGATGGATGCACCGACCCTTGTTGCCAAGGGTGCCGACCATCTGGCTTTCCGGATTCGGGAAATTGCTCGCGAAAATCATGTGCCGCTGGTTGAAAACAAGCCGGTGGCACGGGCCTTGTACAAGCAAGAGGTCGGAGAGCAGGTTCCCGAAGAAATGTTCAAGGCTGTGGCCGAGATTCTGGCCTATGTATACAGCTTAAAGAGTAATTAAGCTTTTGAAATAAAAGGATAATTTGAGTTTTTGATGGGGTTCACGGCAAGCCAAAAGCTTGACAGGGGCGCCGTCAGAATTCAGGCTCCAGGAGTTACTATGGCCACTTTAGACAGAATTATGGAGAACCGCTGGTGGGAAACGTTGCTGCGCAGTGATGTGCTGGTCGCTTGCGGACTGGTGTTGATCCTGATGCTGATGATTCTGCCGGTCCCGCCGGTGTTGCTGGATGTTTTTCTGTCACTGAACATCACGATTGCCCTGCTGATTCTGGTTATTGCTCTTTACACTTCGCGAGCCCTCGATTTTGCCATTTTCCCCAGTGTGCTGTTGATCACCACCCTGTTCCGCCTGTCACTTAATGTCGCTTCGACGCGTTTGATCCTGCTGCGCGGCGACGAAGGTCCGTCCGCAGCCGGAAGTGTCATTCAGTCCTTTGGTCAGTTCGTCGTCGGCGGGAACTACGTGGTCGGGATCGTCATTTTCACCATTCTGGTGCTCATTAACTTCATGGTTATCACCAAGGGTGCCGGCCGGGTGGCGGAAGTTGCTGCTCGCTTCACTCTGGATGCCATGCCGGGCAAACAGATGGCCATTGATGCCGATCTGAATGCCGGGCTGATCAGTGATGATGAGGCCCGCTCACGACGCAAAGAGATCGCTTCCGAATCAGATTTCTACGGAGCGATGGATGGTGCCAGCAAGTTTGTCAAAGGGGATGCCATCGCCGGTATCATCATCACTCTGATCAACATCGGCGCCGGTTTTATCATCGGGGTGATGCAGAAGGGGATGCCGATGGCAGAAGCCGCGGCCAACTACACCATATTGACCGTCGGGGATGGTTTGGTCGGGCAGATCCCGGCCCTGATTATTTCGACCGGTGCCGGAATCATGGTGACCCGGACGGCTGGAGATGCTGATTTCGGGACAGAAATGAAGCGTCAGTTTTCCGTTCATCCGCGGGCAATCGCGGTGGTCTCCGGAATTCTGCTGGTATTCGCGCTCATTCCCGGACTGCCGAATCTGCCGTTCTTTGTTCTGGCGCTCATCACCGGCGGGATTGCTTGGCGGGTACAAAAGTCGCATGAACAGGGCAGCCTGCGGGATGAACTGGCCGCCGAAACAGCTGCGCCGAAACAGCTGACCGAAGAGAACTATGAGCAGATGCTTATGGTCGACCTGTTGGAGATGGAAGTCGGCTATGGTTTGATCCCTCTGGTGGATGCTTCCCAGGATGGTGAACTGCTGCCGCGGATCAAGTCGATCCGACGTCAGTTTGCTCTGGATCTGGGGTTTATCGTTCCACCGGTGCATATCAAGGATAATCTGCAACTCAAACCGAATGAGTACGCCATCGTTCTTAAAGGGGTGAAAATCGGCGGCGGTGAACTGATGCCCGGTCATTTTCTGGCGATGAATCCCGGCATGGCGACCGAAACCATCAAGGGAATCGAGACCGTTGAGCCGGCTTTTAACTTGCCTGCAACCTGGATTTCCGAGGACAAAAAAGAGCGGGCGCAGATCTCGGGTTATACCGTGGTTGACAACACCACGGTGGTGGCGACCCATTTGAGCGAATTGATCAAGAGTCACGCTCACGAACTTCTCGGCCGCCAGGAGACCCAGAACCTGCTCGACAACCTTGCCAACGAATATCCCAAGCTGGTTGAGGAGCTGGTACCGAACCTGCTCAGCCTCGGGGTGGTGATGCGGGTCCTGCAGAATTTGCTGCGTGAGGGGGTTTCAATCAGAGATCTTAGAACTATTTTAGAAACTCTCGCGGATTGGGCACCAGTTGTGCAAGATCCTGATCAATTAACGGAACATGTTCGGGCGATACTGGCTCGCTTGATCAGTAACAGCCACAGCCAGGATGGGCAGGTGTTGGAAGTGATGACCTTTGATCGCGATGTCGAAACCCGGATTCAGGAAGCACTGCA
>JAUVEB010000024.1 GCA_030595055.1 Desulfuromonadaceae bacterium | reverse complement strand
ATGCCCTGTTACATCCCATCAATTTCAATGAACCGTTCGGGCTGTCTGTCGTTGAGGCGATGGCCTGCGGGACTCCGGTGATTGCCTTTGACCGGGGAAGCATGCCGGAGCTTATTCGCAACGGCTTAAATGGGTATCTGGTGAAATCTGTAGACGCCGCGATCGAAGCGGTCGGAAAAATTGATGATATTGACCGCTTGGCTTGCCACCGGTTTGTAGAAAAGAACTTCTCCATTGAACGAATGGTGAATGACTATCTGAGGGTTTATGAACAGATTCTTGAGTTAACCAAGCGTGAGGACCGCCGCCCTTGGGGATTCTATGAAATTCTCTCCGATACCGCGGATCACAAGGTCAAACGTATTGTGGTCCATCCCGGCAAACGGCTGAGTCTGCAGCGGCATCGCCGCCGCTCTGAACATTGGCATATCGTCGCAGGAGAAGCCCTGGTGACTCTCAATGAAAAACAGCTGCGGTTGAACAAGGGGGATTCAATTGATATCCCGAGGGGGGCTGTCCATCGAATCGAAAATCTGACTGAAGACGATATGACATTTATTGAGGTTCAGAGCGGTGACTATTTTGGTGAGGACGATATTGAGCGACTGGATGATGATTTCGGAAGAGTGGAGGAGAATTCTTGAAAACAGCTGTCGTTAACAGATATGCCAAAAATCCAATTTTGACGAAAGAGCAGGTTCCCTACAAGGTAGAAACGGTTCATAACGCCGGAGTTGTCAAGCATCAGGGGAAGTATGTGATGCTTTTTCGCTCCCATCTGCAAAACGGTCGATCGATTATCGGCCTGGCGGAAAGTGCAGACGGCTTTTCCTTCAGCGCAAGCAAGGACCCTTTTCTGGTCCCCGCGACTGAAGGGCCGTTTGCCGAATATGAGGAGTTTGGTGTCGAGGACCTGCGAATCTGCGCCCTGCAAGGGGAAGATTACCTGCTCACCTATAGTGCCTACTCAAGACATGGGGTAAGAATTGCGCTGGCCAGAACGGCTGATTTTCGGCAGGTAGAGCGGGTTGCCATGATCTCACAGCCCGACATGCGCAATGCTGTCATCTTCCCCGAGAAACGCAACGGACGATATGTGCGTCTCGACCGTCCCCATTCGGAAATTTCACCCTGGTCCATCTGTGTCTCCTATTCCCCCGACCTGATCCACTGGGGGGATTCACGGGTGGTGATGAAGCCGGTTTCCTACCATTGGGACGAGATGAAAATCGGACCGGGTGCAACGCCTTTCAGGAGCGATGCCGGATGGCTGCATATCTACCATGGAGTCTTTGAGACCATGGCCGGAGCCGTCTACCGATTGGGTGTTGCCCTGCATGATTTTGACGACCCCGGCAAAATTCTGGGCGTTTCCGATGACTGGATATTGCAGCCGGAAGATCCTTGGGAAATCACCGGATATGTTTCAAATGTTGTCTTCACCTGTGGGGCTGTCCCTGAAGAGGACGGCACGGTGAAAATCTATTGGGGTGGCGCAGACACCGTCATGTGCGTCGGGACGGCCAAAATAGCCGATCTGGTCACGATGTGCCTGGAAAGATCCCGGCCGCCGTTTTAGCTGGTTTCCGACTCGGAAACCGGCCAGTTCCCAACCAAAGTTTCCGGATGGGAAACGAGTTGAGAGTTCTTTTGTTTCTGTCTTTTATTGCGGGTGTCGAAACAGTGATACACTGACATTATAGAGGGATATGAATTATGTTTGAATTATCGTTGAAAGCTCGGAGGAAAGAGGTCCGGTTTGAGTCTAAGCCTTCCCGGGTCATTGCGAGGCCCTATCTCCCCGGTGGCGAGGCGCGCATCAAGCATATTATCAAGCGGATTCTTGATCTGTCAGACGAGAAGACCAACCACCTCCTTGAAGATCTCGTCGCCGATTTTTCCAGACGGCACAAAAATATCGAACAAATCTTCAAAAAGAATTTTGCGGCCGTCAAACAATGGATTCCGGAAAAAACATTATTATCCGCGGAAAGACAATGTCTTCTCGGCGCCTACTTCACGCACGAGTACTCCATCCAGGCGGCCGCTTTTTTTAATCCTTCCATTGTCAGCCACCCGGACCAGAGCCACCTCAAGGAGGGGTGCCTGCGTTTTATCATGAGCTTTCGCTCTACCGGTGAGGGGCATATCTCCTCTATTGAGTTCAGAAGTGGTATTCTGAACGAGAATAATGACCTCATATTTGACCCGGTAAGCAGGCACGTAGAGACTCCCGAGTTGATACAAAATCCGACCTATAACAAACATGCCTTCACATTGAAACTCGAAGATATGGAGGCAAAACATAAAATTTCCGAAGAGATTCTCCAGCCCCTGCCTGATCTGTTTAAATTCAGTGACCTACAGAGTTCGATGCAGCATGAACTTGACAACTATCCAGATCAACACCCTTTGCTTCACGAGACGATCGAAAAGATTTACTGGCTGGCCAAGTCAAATTATGAGCTGAAGTTCCGGTCCGATCGGCGCATCTCTGAACGGGTTATTTTCCCGGTTTCAGAAAATGAAAGTCGAGGCATTGAGGATGCCCGATTTGTCCGGTTTACAGAGAATGATGGCGAAGTAAATTATTACGCAACCTATACGGCCTATAACGGCTTTAATATCCTGCCACAACTGCTGGAAACCAAAGATTTCTTTCATTTCAGAATCAGAACCCTCAATGGAAAAGCGGTACAGAACAAAGGGATGGCGCTGTTCCCAAGGAGGATTGGCGGCAAATACATGATGATCTCCAGGCAGGACGGGGAAAACATGTACATTATGGCTTCTGACAATCTGCATTTCTGGCACGAAGCCGAACTTTTGCAGGTGCCGAAGTATCCTTGGGAATTTATCCAGATCGGGAACTGCGGACCACCCCTGGAAACTGATGCCGGCTGGATTCTGCTGACCCACGGTGTCGGAGCGATGAGAAGGTATTGTATCGGTGCTTACCTGCTGGATCTGGAAGATCCGACAAAAGTGATCGGTCAACTGTCGGAACCGTTGCTCAGTCCGACGGAAGAAGAGCGGGAAGGATACGTCCCCAATGTCCTGTATACCTGCGGGGCAATAATTCACAATGATGAGGTCATCATCCCCTACTCCATGTCCGATACGGCCTCCGGGATTGCCGTGGTGCCGGTTAAGCGGCTGTTGGCTTGCCTGCAGGCGCAATCAGTGTCTTCTTGAAAATTCTCAGCACCGAGAGGAAACGATGCACAAAACAAAAAAAATTGCCGTCATCGGCAACTATGTCCCCAGACAATGCGGCATTGCCACCTTTACCACTGACCTGTGTGATGCTCTGTCCGGGCATATGCATAAAGCTGATGAAAATCTCATCGTCGTTGCCATGGATGACATTGAAACGGGCTATGATTATCCTGCGCGGGTAAAATTTCAGATCAGGGCGCACTCTCAGCCCGATTACGTCCGGGCTGCGGAATTCCTCAATGTCCACAACTTTGAGGTCGCTATTCTTCAGCATGAATTCGGTATTTATGGAGGAAAGAACGGTGCTCACGTGATGCATCTGATGCAAAACCTCAGAATGCCGATTATCACCATTCTACATACGGTCTTAAGCAAACCCTCAAAGGACCAACGCATCATTATTCAGGAGCTGGCAAGATATTCAGAATTTCTTGTTGTCATGGCTCATCATGCAAAGACCCTGTTGCAGGATGTTTACGGAATTGATGAAAGAAAAATCACCTTCATCCCGCACGGCATCCCTGATGTCCCCTTTAAAAGAACCGATTCATTTCGTCGGAAACTGGGCATTGAAGACAAAAAGGTACTTCTCACCTTCGGCCTGCTGAGCCCCGGCAAGGGGCTGGAAACTATGCTCAATGCAATGCCCGGGGTTATCGCCAGGCATCCCGAAGCCCTCTATATTATTCTCGGCAAAACCCATCCCCATATCATAGAAAAATCGGGTGATTCCTACCGGCAGAGGCTTTACCAGCAGGTCAGAAAATTAAAAATTGATAAACATGTTCTTTTTGAGAACCGTTTTGTGGATCTCGGCACCTTGACGCAATATATCAAGTCGGCCGACATTTACGTGACGCCTTACGTCAGCGAAGAGCAGATTGTCTCGGGAACCTTGGCCTATGCCGTCGGCATCGGGACCGCCACGGTTTCAACCCCTTACTGGTATGCGAAAGAGATTCTTGCCGACGGCAGGGGGCGTCTGGTCCCTTTTTCTGACTCAAAGGAGATGGCAAAAGAAGTTAACGATCTTCTGGACCATGAAGATGTTGCCCTCATTATGCGAAAAAAATGCTACCAACACGGCCGATCGATGATCTGGTCAAAGGTGGCCCAGGATTATATTGAGCTTACGGCTAAGGCATTGACGCGAACCGTCGATCGACCGATTCCCCAGTATGCCGAAAGACCGGAGGTCAGAATTATAAAAGAACTGCCTGACCTCAACCTGCAACATATGAGGGTCATGACCGATGATACGGGCATTTTGCAGCACGCCAAGTATTCCATCCCCGACCGGACTCACGGTTACTGCGTAGATGACAATGCCAGAGCCCTGATCGTGGCCGGCAAATACCATTGGCTTTTCAAAGATAAAAGTGTCATCCCGCTGATTCAGACCTATCTCTCCTTTCTCCACTATTCGTTTAATCCTGAGAACGGTCGGTTTCGCAATTTTATGTCTTATGACCGGCGGTGGCTTGAGGAGGTCGGGAGCGAAGATTCCCATGGCCGTTCCCTGTGGGGATTAGGGATTGCCATCCAGTACGCTCCTAATGACGCAATTCGCAATATGGCGGCCCGTCTCTTTTTAGATGGCCTTCAAGTCGTTGAGGAGTTCATCTCTCCCCGGGCGTGGGCGTTTGCAACGGTCGGGCTGCACGCCTATATGTCCCACTTCGGTGGCGATGCCAATGCCAGACGCGTTCGAACGCAGCTTTCAGAAAAACTTGTCGCACTCTTTAAAAACCGGACCCTGGATGACTGGCAGTGGTGTGAAGATACGGTGACCTATGCCAATGCCAAGCTGCCGCATGCCCTGATCCTGGCCGGACAATGGATCCCTGATGCCGAAATGTTTGAAGTGGGTATTGCCGCGCTGAAGTGGCTGCTTAAAAAACAGACGGCAGCCGAGGGGCATCTTTCCATTATCGGTAACTCCAACTGGTGTAAGAGAGAGTGCGAAACCTCGACTTTCGATCAACAACCGCTGGAGGCAATGTCTTTGATTGATGCTTGCGCGGAGGCGTTTCGTGCCACGGGAAATATAGAATGGCTTGAAGAGGGGCAGCGCTGTCTCGGTTGGTTTATGGGTCGCAATGATCTGAACAAGCAAATCTATGATTTTAATACCGGGGGCTGCTGTGACGGTCTTGAAGCGACCGGGGTAAATGCCAACCAGGGGGCCGAATCAACATTATCCTGGTTAATCTCTCTCCTGACCATGTACGAGATTCTGGAGCAGAAGATCCTGGTCGATAAATAGGAGCGAAATTTTTGCTTGGCCATCTCATCAACAGTCCCCAAGCATATTCAAGACACTCAAAGGCCCGACTTGGAAATCAGGTCGGGCTTTCAATCTGTTTTCAGCATCGGCCTTTTAATCCTTGTAACTATTCAAGCATTATCAGTTATGTAGGGTGGGCACCGCCCACCAAAGAAAAGGCGGAGCTTGTTATGCGGAGATGGTGGGCAGTGCCCACCCTACGGACTAAAATCCTGCCGGAATGACGGTCTTTTGCACTGTGCTGAATAGTTACTAATCCTCCTTGTTTTTCTTCATGAACGGCGTCAGCAGGTCGATCGGCACCGGGAAGAGGATGGTTGAATTCTTCTCCGTGGCGATTTCGGTCAGGGTTTGCAGAAAACGGAGTTGCAGCGCACCATTGGCTGACGAGATTTTTCGGGCAGCATCGGCCAGGGATGCTGAGGCTTGCAGCTCTCCTTCGGCATGGATGATTTTCGCCCGTCGCTCCCGTTCCGCCTCGGCCTGGCGGGCCATGGCACGTTGCATTTCGGCCGGTAGGTCGACATGCTTGATTTCGACGTTGGATATCTTCACGCCCCAGGGGTCGGTCTGTCGATCGAGAATTTCCTGCAGGTTCTGATTGATCTTCTCCCGACGAGACAGCAGCTCATCCAGTTCGACCTGCCCCAGAACACTGCGCAGTGAAGTTTGCGCCAGCTGGCTGGTGGCATAAAGGT
This sequence comes from Desulfuromonadaceae bacterium, assembly GCA_030595055.1. Lineage (GTDB taxonomy): Bacteria > Desulfobacterota > Desulfuromonadia > Desulfuromonadales > Geopsychrobacteraceae > Malonomonas. The sequence goes on along the minus strand of JAUVEB010000024.1, from coordinate 14,005 downwards.
AGTTTTCCACTTCGATCAATGCCTTGTCCGGGTGGACGACACGGAAATAAAGGACCGCGTTGACATTTACCGAAACATTGTCGTGGGTGATGATGTTCTGTGGCGGGACATCCATGGCCACGGTCCGCATGCTGATTTTTGTCATCTGGTCGATGATCGGGATGATAAATTTCAACCCCGGACCTTTGACGCTGGAAAAACGGCCGAGTCGAAAGACCACGCCCCGTTCGTATTCCAGAAGAATACGGATCGCCGAGGCAATGATGATAATGATAAAGGCCAGAGCAATAATCCAGAAAAAATAGCTGCCGAGTCCAAACATGACTTAGTCCTCCATATTCTCAGTGACAGGGGGTGGGGGTGTCTTGAGTTTGACTTGCAACTCCAAACCTTTCAGAACACGAACGACTTCTATCTCGGTGCCGACGGCGATCGGTTCATCGGCGCGTGCCTGCCAATATTCACCATGGACAAAAACACTCCCTCGGACGTCGATGGCTTTGACCACTTCCCCGGTTTCGCCGATCATCCCTTCCTGCCCGGAAATGATCGGTCGACGCTGAGTCCGAACAACCATCCAGGTGGCAAACAAAAAGAACCCGGCACTGACGGTGACCGTAGCGGCAATCACTGCTCGGGAAATCTGCAGATAAGGTTCGCTGCTGTCGATCAGCATCAGGGAGCCGAAAGCCATTGAAATAATACCGCCGATCGAGAGCATGCCGTAAGATACGACTTCGACTTCAAGCACGAAGAGTACGACCGACAACAGGATCAGCAAGACGCCGACGTAGTTGACCGGTAAGGTCGACAGGCCAAAGAAGGCCAGCAGAATAGCGATGGCACCGATCACGCCGGGGAGGATGACTCCAGGCTGGGAAATTTCGAAAAAAATTCCGATAATGCCGAGCATCATGAGCAGATAGGCGATGTTCGGGTTGCTGAGGGCATTTAGAATCTGCTGCCGCCAGCTCATTTCGATGGCTGTGAGCTGCGACCCGGTTGCAGAAAAGGTGAGTTTTTTGCCGTTGCGCAGGTAGCTCAGTCCTTCCAGCTGTTGCAGCAGGTCGGTCGGGTTTTCCGCGATAAAATCGATAACGAGAAGTTCAAGGGCCTCCTCGGCCGAAATAGAGACACTTTCCCGCACCGCTGCCTCTGCCCATTCCTGGTTACGGCCGCGTTGTTGTGCCAGGCTGCGGGCATAGGCGGCCGCATCGTTCTCTATTTTTTCCAACATGGTGCTGTCCAGCTGATTGCCGGGGCCGATAGCTACGGGATGCGCGGCGCCGATATTGGTTCCGGGAGCCATGGCGGCAAAGTCGGCGGCCAGGGTGATCAGGGCTCCCGCTGAGGCAGCGCGTGCTCCCCGAGGCGCGACATAGACGATGATCGGAATTTGCGAATTCAGTTCGGCCTGAATAATCTCCCGCATGGCGGTATCCAGACCGCCGGGAGTGTCGAGTTGGATCAGGATTGCCGGGTCGCTGTTCCGGTTGGCCAAGTCGATCTGTTCGGAGATGAAGGAGGCCGTGACCGGGTTGATCGTCGAGGCGATGCTCAAGTGGCGGATGACAGGCGTCGTCGCTCCGCTGTTCACGGTGCCGATAAGGCCGACCAAGCTTAGACCGATAAGGATGTTGATCAATCGTCTGCGCATGTTCTTAGCCTATCGCTCTTCGCCGGACTGTCAATCCATTGTCGGGTCAGTCCGGCAAAAAATGAAGAACTGTTCGGGAAAATGCTTGCATCTGGATAGATAAATACATACACTGCAAAATTCGTTTAAATATGGGTGCCAGAATTCTCTGCGCACCCTCTTTGCATGTTCTCTTTGTTGCCCGGAGAAGGTCATGAGTCTTAAAGATCAACTCATCACTGATATGAAAGAGGCGATGAAAGCCAAGCAGGCGGAGCGGTTGAGTACCATCCGCCAATTGCGCAGCGCCATCAAGAATAAAGAGATTGCGCTTGCTCAAGAGCTCGATGACGATGCTGTGATCAGTGTCATCGGCACCTTGGTCAAGCAACGCCGTGAAGCGGCACAGATGTACCGCGATAACGAGCGCCCTGAATTGGCAGATAAAGAAGAAGCTGAGTTGCTTGTATTGCAGGCTTATCTGCCTGCCCAGCTGAGTGAAACGGAGCTGCGGGAGCTTGTTGCTGCAGTTGTCCGTGAGGTTGGTGCCTCCAGTCTGAAAGACCTGGGCAAGGTGATGCCGCAGGTGATGGCTCGGACCAAAGGGGCTGCGGACGGTAAGCTGGTCAACCAGCTGGTGCGCGAGCAACTGTCCGGCTGAGTCGGCGATGGAGCATTGCTGTTGAGTTTTGTCGATATCGGTATTCTGGGCATTCTTGGAGTCTTCCTGTTAAAAGGGATTTTTCGGGGGCTGCTGAAAGAGGTGTGTTCGCTGCTTGGGTTGATTCTGGGCGGCGTTTTTGCCTTTACCTTTCATCTGCCGCTGGCGCAGGCCCTCCAGGATTCTTTTCGTCTGCCGGCTCAACTCAGCGTCTGGGGTTCTTTTCTGGCGATTTTTTTGCTGGTCGTTATTGTTTTTGCGGTACTCGGTTTTGTCCTGCATCGGTTCGTCCGCCTGGTTTTTCTCGGTGACTTCAACCGCTTGGCCGGAGCCTTGTTCGGCTTGATTCAGGGAGTTGTCCTGCTGTCGATGATCGTCCTCGCTTTGCAATCTTCGGTGGCGCCGAAGTCGGCGCGGGGAATGCTGCGTGACTCGCAACTGGCGCCGCCTTTTGTGACCCTGGGGCAATCGATATTTGCGGGAAGCCGGGAACTGATCGGACGCTGAAGCAGTCAGATGATCTGTAACGAAACCGCACTTGAGAGACTTGAATATCCCCGTTTGCGCCTGTTGTTGGCCGGGCAGACTCAGTCGGAGCCTGGACTTCTGCTGGCTGAGGAGTTGCTGCCGCTGGCCGAGCAGCACAACGTCGAAGCTGCCTTAAGTGAAGTTGACGAGGCTGTCCAGTTGCTGACGGACGGACAGGCCCCGGCCCTGGGAGGGTGTTTTGATCTGCTGCCGATTCTTGACCGGGCTCAGGCCGAAGGGTGCTTGATCGCTGCTGACGACTTGCTGAAGATCGGCCGGTCGTTACAGGTTGCCGCCGCCTGCCACCGCTGGGCGGGGGCACGAAAAGAACAGCCACGGTTAGCTGCTTTGGCAGGGCAATTGACTGCACTCAGAGAGCTGAGTCGGCGGTTGCTTGACTCGATTGGTTCGCGTGGGGAACTGCTCGATAGTGCCTCATTTGAACTGGGCGATCTGCGTTACCGGATTCGGCAAACCCGGACGCGGATTAAGCAGCAGTTGGAACAGTTGCTGGCCGGTGATCAATATGCCAGTTGTTTTCAGGAGCGACTGGTGACCGTACGCAATGGGCGTTACGTCATTCCGCTCAAGGCGGATTACCGCGGTCGGCTCAAAGGCTTCGTTCAGGATGAATCGGCGAGCGGCCAAACCCTGTACATCGAACCGGCCGGAGTTCTTGAGGGTAACAACAGTTTGCAGCTACTGCTGCGGGAAGAGCAACGGGAGGAACGACGTATCTTGCTGCAACTGGCTGAGTTGGTGCGGCGTGACAGCGGCAATTTACGCCGCAACCAACAATTGCTGGCGCGCATGGATCTGCGTTTTGCGGCGGCCCGCTTGTCGCGACAGTACCAGGGGCAGCGTCCGGAGCTGGTGGCTGATTCGATTGTTGAGCTGAGGCAGGCGAAGCATCCATTGTTGATGGAAAAGGATGGTCGCCTTGATCCGCAACGGGCGGTGCCGATCGACCTGTTGCTGCCGAAGGATTGCCGGGTTCTGGTGATCAGCGGGCCGAATACCGGGGGTAAGTCGGTCGCGCTGAAAACCCTTGGCCTGTTGTTGTTGATGGTTCGTTCCGGATTGCATATTCCTTGTCATCCTGACAGTCGGCTGCACCTGTATCAACAACTGCATGTCGATATCGGTGATGAGCAGAGCATCGCGCAGAGCCTGTCAACATTTTCCGGACATCTGTTGCGGGTGCGCGAGATCCTCCGCCTGGCGGACAGTGAAACATTGGTGCTGCTCGATGAGGCTGGTACCGGAACTGATCCGGCGGAAGGCGCGGCGCTGGCGCAAGCGGTCTTGGATCAGCTTTGCGAGCAGGGGGCAACAACCATGTTGACCACCCATTTGGGGCAGTTGAAACATTTTGCCCATGCCCAGCCGGGGGTGGAAAACGCCGCCGTCGAGTTTGATCCCGAGACCCTGGCACCGAAATACCGGTTGAATTATGGCCTCCCCGGTGCCAGCAGCGCGCTGGAAACAGCCCGGCGGCTGGGTCTGCCAGGTGGCGTTTTGGCCCGCGCCCGGCAATATCTGAGTCAGGGAGAACAGGACAGTACTGCTCTGTTGGCGCAATTAAACGCACAACAGCAGGCGTTGGAAAAAGAGTTGCTACAGGCACAGCAAGCCAAGGTGGCTGCCCGGGCTGCCCAGCAATTGCGCCGGCAGCAGTTGCAACAACTCAAAGAAAAGAAAAAAGAGATTCTGGCCCGGGCCGCTCGACAGGCTGAGGAGTTGATTTCGGCAACGTCCGCCCGGCTGAAGCAGTTGCGCAAAAAACAACCGGGCTCCGTTTCGCCACGTGAGGCAGTTGCCGATCGTGAAGAACTGGCGGCAGCTCGTGAGCAGCTGAAACCGTTTAGGCCGCAACCTGGACGGCAAGGAGCCGTGCCCCGGCAGTTGGAAGTTGGTGAGTTGGTACGCATTGTCGCCCTGGGTGTTGAGGCGCAGGTCGAGCGTTTGCTCAATGATGGTGTTGACCTGCGGGTTGGGGGGAAGCGACTGCGGCAACCCTTGGCAGCCTTGGAGCAGTTTGCTCCACGACGTTTCGTCTCCAGTCAACAGGGGGGCGGCCAAGTGACGCGTAAGATCGTTGCGCGACAGGTGTCGGCGCAGCTTAAGCTGGTGGGTCAGCGGGTCGATGATGCCCTGCCTGCGTTGGAGCGATTTGTCGATGATGCTCTGTTGCATAATTTGTCGCAGGTTGAAATTATTCACGGTTCCGGTGAGGGGATTTTGCGCCGGGTGGTGCGTGAATTTCTGGCCGGGCAAAGTGGCGTGACCGCTTTTTATGCCGCCCCGGCAGAGCAGGGGGGAGAAAATATCACGATCGCTGAATTGGGTGAGCGATGAGCGGACAGATTGGCGACAGCAAGATCAATGAGGTGCGTGAGCGGACCGATATTATCGAGCTGATTTCTCAGTATGTCACCTTGAAGCGTTCCGGAGCCAATCATATGGGGCTCTGCCCGTTTCACTCGGAAAAATCTCCCTCGTTCAGTGTCCATGCCGGGCGGCAGTTTTATCACTGCTTCGGCTGTGGCGTCGGCGGTGACGTTTTCTCTTTTCTGATGAAGATGGAAGGCTTGGCGTTCCCGGATGCGGTACGGCGTCTTGCCGAGCGGGCGGGCATTGATTTGGAAGAACGGCGACTTTCCCCTGAAGAGGAGCGTCGGCAAAAGCAGCGTGAGCGACTCTATCAGGTCAACGAACTGGCGGTCGATTATTTTCATCAGAATTTGATGGAACTGCCGGCAGGTGAGCCCGGGCGACAATACCTGAAAAAGCGGGGTTACGGTCGTAAGGCCGCTGCTGAATACAAGATCGGCTACGCCGTTGATGCCTGGGAAGGTCTCGCAAACCATTTGCAGCAACGGGGTACCGCTGTTGAAGATGCCCGAACCCTGGGATTGATTCGGCCCGGCAAACAGGAACGGGGTGATTATGACCTGTTCCGCGGGCGGCTGATGTTTCCGATTTATGATCTTTCGGGTCGCGTGGTTGCTTTCGGTGGGCGGGTGCTGGATGACAGTAAGCCGAAATATATCAATTCGCCCGAGTCGCCGATCTATCACAAGGGGGGGGTGCTGTTCGGTCTTTACCAGGTTCGGCAGGCGATGCGCCAGCGTGGAGAAGTCATCCTGGTCGAAGGCTATTTTGATCAGCTGGCCCTGTATCGCGCCGGGTTCCCACCGGTTGTGGCGACTTGCGGAACCGCTTTGACGGCTGATCACGCGCGGTTGCTCAAGCGTTATGTGCAGCGTGTTTTGCTGCTGTTTGATGAGGATACCGCCGGCAGACAAGCGACCTTCAAGGCGATGGCGGCATTGCAGGAGGAGGGTGTCCCGGCTATGGTCATAGAGTTGCCGAGTGGTGAAGATCCCGACTCCTTCGTGCAGTCGCAAGGCAGCAAGGCTTTTCAGCAGAGGCTGGACTCGGCTCGGCCGGTTATGGACCTGTTTATGGAGGATGCTCTCGGTAAAGCCGGAGCGGGGGTTGCGGAGACCGTACGGGCTGCGGAGGTCGTTGTCCAGCGCTTGACTGCTTTAAACAGTGAGATGGAACAGGATTTGTACCTTAAGGATCTGTCTGCCCGTAGCGGTATCGAACTGCAACTGCTGAAGCAGAAACTGGATGAGATGTCACACCAAGAAACTCAGTCGGCGGCACGGCCGTCGTTTTATCCGGAACTGCCGGAACCGCCGTATGCAGCACCGCCGGTAAATTTGCATAGACATTCTCCGCGCGAGGTCGGGGCACCGGTGACGCCCCCCTGGAGTCGGGCGGAAGGGATGCTTCTGGCGCTTTTATTGCACAGTGCGCAGGCGCGGGAAAAAATATCTGCGGCCGGGCTTGAAGAGTATTTTTATAGTGAAAAAGCTTTGCTGCTCGCAGCTGAATTGTTGCGCCTGATCCGTCAGGATGTTCCCGACCTGGAAGACTTAAATAGAAGGCTTGACCCCGGTATGGAGCCATTTTTAAACTTTCTTATGCGGGTAGATCCGGAACAGTTCTCAGGTGCCGTAGAGGATATTTTAGCGGGTTGTCGAGCAACATTGCAGCGGGAAAACAAGAAAAAACAGCGTGAGCAAATACTGACTCAGATCCGCTTGGCAGAGCAAACGGGAGATGCTGAGCGGGCAGAAGAGTTGATGGGGCAGTTTAAAAACTTCAAGTAGCGGTTACACTTAAGTAAATAAGTAGATACGGGATTGACATCATTTCCGATGCGGAGGAGAAGGCGCAAAAATGGCGAAGAAAAGTAATCCGGAAGAAGTTCAGCAACTGATCGACATGGGGAAGGAAAAAGGCTTCCTGACCTATGATGAGGTGAACGATATTCTGCCCGCTAACATGGTGTCCTCTGATCAACTGGAGGATGTTATGAATATGTTTGGAGAGATGGATATTGAGATTATCGACTCTGACGGTAAGGCGCCCTCTTCCAAAGCGGGGGATAATCTGGATGACAACGGTGACGAAAAGGATGTTGAGCTTGAGGCCGGAACCCTGGGAAGAACCAGTGACCCGGTGCGGATGTACCTGCGGGAGATGGGTCAGGTTGCGTTGCTGACTCGTGAGGGCGAGGTAGAGATTGCGAAAAGGATTGAAAAGGGAGAAGCGCTCGTCACCAAAGTGGTTATGCGCACTCCGATCGCGGCACGGGAAGTAATCCATCTGCTGGAGCGCCTCGCTAAAGGACAGCTCCGCGTTTCAGAAATTACCCGTGATTACGATGAAGAAGAAGGTGGTGATGCTGAGGCTAAGCAGCGCGAGCGTCTGCAGGTTTTGTGTGAGCAGGTGCGCCCGTTGGAGGAACAATTGAAAGAGCTTCAGGAAACGTTGGCTGAAGAAGTACCGGCAAAAAAACGACAGGTTCTTGAAGCGAAAGAGAGTGAAATTCGTGAGCAACAGATTGAACTGTTGCGTCAGGTCCGTTTGAAGGATTTTCAGGTCGCGAAAATTGTTGATCGACTGAAGGAGATGGGTCAGCAGGTCAAAAAGGGTCAATTGGAGATTGCTGACTGCGAAAAACAGACCGGGAAACCTTATAAGGAAATTCGTAGTTACCTCCGGCGGATGCGCAAGAGTGATGAGGAAGCCCATGCCGTTGCCGAGGAATTGAATGTCGCCGGTGATGTATTGCTGTTCGTTGAAAAAAGATTGAAGGCCGCAAAACGCAAATTCAAAAAGGTTAAAGAGGAGTCAGGGTTTGAATCTGAAGACCTGCTTGAGTATTTGAAAGAGGTTTATAAGGGGGAATGGCGCGCTAAAAAAGCGAAGACGGAGTTGGTGGAAGCCAACTTGCGTTTGGTGGTTTCAATTGCCAAAAAATATACCAACCGGGGTCTGCAGTTTCTCGACCTGATTCAGGAAGGGAATATCGGCCTGATGAAGGCGGTCGACAAGTTTGAATATCGCCGCGGTTATAAATTTTCGACTTACGCTACTTGGTGGATTCGGCAGGCAATCACTCGTGCTATCGCCGACCAGGCCCGCACTATTCGGATTCCGGTGCATATGATTGAAACGATCAATAAGCTGATACGGACCACCCGGCAGCTGGTACAGGAATTCGGGCGTGAACCAACCCCTGAAGAGATTGCCGAGCGGATGGATCTGCCGCTGGATAAGGTGCGTCGGGTGCTGAAGATTGCCAAGGAGCCGATCAGTCTGGAAACCCCGATCGGTGAAGAGGAGGATTCTTCACTGGGTGATTTTATTGAGGATAAAGCCGTGGTCTCCCCGCTTGAGGCAGTCATCAAGGGGAACCTTTCCGATCAGACTTCACGGGTGTTGGCTTCGTTGACGCCCCGGGAAGAGAAGGTCTTGCGCATGCGTTTCGGCATCGGCGAAAAATCAGATCATACCTTGGAAGAGGTCGGGCAGGATTTTAACGTGACGCGGGAACGAATTCGGCAGATAGAGGCTAAGGCCTTGCGTAAGCTGCGTCATCCAAGCCGTGCCAAACGGCTCAAGGGCTTTGTTGCGACCGACAGTCCCACGACCTGAAAAAAGAAAGATAAAATCCTTGACAGGACAAACGCAATTTTTTTACAATTACAAATTGTCCTAAGGGCCTATAGCTCAGATGGTTAGAGCCGCCGGCTCATAACCGGCTGGTCCCAGGTTCGAGTCCTGGTGGGCCCACCATGTTCAACCTTGGCGGAGTTTCCGCCGATTCTGATTAGGCAGCTTGCGTTGGATGTAGATAATCGTTTCATAATATCAGTCCGTTCAGAAGAACACCTATGGGGATCTGTAGCCGCTGCGGTTGAAATCTCCAAGGGTGAAGAACAAATGAGACAAGAGTGTACCGGAAGACCGGTGCACTCTTTCTTTTTGTGGAGAATAACGCATGGTTAAGGCACGGTCGGCTCGTTTGGCGGACCTGGTCGGCCTGCTCAATTCTCTTTATCCGAATGATTTGGCTGAAGATTGGGACAATGTCGGTTTGCAGGTTGGAGATCCGACTGCAGAAATCGACAAAATTCTTGTTTGCCTGGACGCTGAAGGTTTAGCGATTGACGAAGCTCAGCGTGTTGGAGCGCAGCTGGTTATTTCGCATCACCCGCTGATTTTTCGTCCATTGAAGCGGCTGACTCCGACTGATGAAAGCGGTCGGATTCTGTTCCGGGCGATTCGCAATAATATTGCCGTGTTGAGTGCCCACACCAATTTGGACCGTGCTGCCGATGGCCTTAATGACTGGCTCGCTGAGCGTCTTGATCTGGAAAACACTCGGCCACTGGAACGACCTCAACAGGGAGCCTTTTATAAGTTGGTGGTATTTGTTCCGGTCGGCCATGAGGCAGGGTTACTTGATGCTGTTTTTGCTGCCGGGGGCGGTCATGTCGGCCAGTATGATCGTTGCTTTTTTCGTACTCGGGGGACCGGCAGTTTCCGTGGTGGTGAAGGAACGACTCCCTTTATCGGCCGGCCGGGCGCCGTTGAGGAGACCGCGGAGTCACGCTTGGAAACCATTGTTCCGGCCGATCGTTTGAACCGGGTTGTCCAGCGGATGCTCAAAGCGCATCCCTATGAAGAGGTCGCCTACGATCTGATTCCACTGGCAAACACCCGTACCGATGTCGGTCTGGGGCGGATCGGTCATTTGCTTCATCCCGTCAGTTTGCAGCAGTTTTCCAGACAGGTTCGTGAGCAGTTGAATCTTGACAGTCTCAGGCAGGTCGGAGATCCACAACGTCTGGTGACCAAGGTTGCGGTTTGCGGCGGCAGCGGCAGCTCGCTGTTAACGGAGGCCTTGCGCCAAGGGGCCGATTGTCTGGTGACCGGTGATATCAAATATCACGAGGCGCAACGTGCTCGTGCCGAAGGTTTGGCATTGATTGATGCCGGCCATTTCGGCACCGAGCAATTTATGGTGACAGAACTTTCCAAACGGCTGCGCAAGGCTCTGGCCGAGCGACAGCTGGCGGTCGAAATTATCGAAATGACAGCCGAACAGGACCCGTTTGTCACGGTCTGCTGACTGTCTTTACTTTACTGGAAGTAACGGAGGCAATTAACGTGCAAGAAAAGATGAATCTGCTGAAAGAACTTCAGGAGCTTGATCAGGAGATCAGTTCAATTGAAGCGGCTCAACAAAGATACCGCGATGAACTGGAAACATTCAAGACCGAGGCTGCCAGGGTGCAGGAGATGCTGGATGAATTGAATGGCGAACTGGTATTTCTCCAGCAGGACGAGGCGCAATTGCAGCAGAACCTGCTGAAGGAACGGGACAATATTGTCCGGGTAGAAGGGCGTCTGCCGGAGATTCAGACTCAGAAAGAATACGTTGCGGTCCTGAAAGAGATCGACATGGCGAAAAAGGCCAATACGGAACTGGAAGAGCAACTGCAGGCCAAACAGCAGGAAATCTCTGTTCTTGAACAGGATCAGCTGGAGAAAGAGGAAGAGCTGGAGAATATCGGTGGAAAGGCTGATGAACGCAGTGCCGAGCTGTCGAAGCTGATGGGCGAAACGGACAATGCTTTGCAAAAACGTCGCGCCGCCCGCGACTCGGTTGCCGCAGAACTGCCGTCCGCATTATTACGTAAATATCAGACGCTCTTCAAACGGCGCGGTGGTTTGGCTCTGGTCCAGGCTCGCAACGGTACCTGCCTCGGTTGTAACATGAGATTGCCTCCGCAACAATTCAACAGCTTATTGCGCGTAACAGAGATCCAGAGCTGTCCGAACTGTAATCGCCTGCTCTATGTTGAAAAGCAGTCCTGATCCACCGCGTTGGTCAAAGAAGGACAGATGATCGCCGGTCCGTCGTCACTGGCGGGCGGGAGGAAAGTCCGGGCTCCACAGGACGGGATGGTCCCTAACGGGGACCGGGGGCAACCCTAGGGAAAGTGCCACAGAGAGGAGACCGCCTGCTGATGTTCGACACCGGCAGGTAAGGGTGAAAGGGTGAGGTAAGAGCTCACCAGTTCCGACGGTGACGTCGGAAGCTCGGTAAACCCCATCCGGAGCAAGGCCGAATAGAGGAACGTTTGAGGGCGGTCCGCCCGAAGTTCCCGGGTCTGGCTGCTTGAGGCCGTTGGCAACAGCGGTCCTAGAGGAATGATCATCGTCCCGCAGCAGGTAACTGCTGCGGGAAACAGAACCCGGCTTACGGACTTCTTTGGCCACATTTTTTCGGCAGCACAACGCTTTGTTGTGCTGCCGTTTTTTTGTCGGTGCAGATTCCCAGGAGGCTGCTCTTGCTGTTTTCCTGTCGCCCTGATAATTTTTCAGCTTTACTTGTGATACAATCGCGGCCACGCTGGCGGAACAAGAGCCGTTTCCGGAAGAAAGATAGCTGATAGCTGATATCTGGATTTATCTGAATATTTTGGAGCAATTGCCATGAACTTGAGTTTTGACCGAAAGAACGGGGAAATTGACGAGATTATTGATGAACTGCTGAGACGGACCGAGGTTTATCATCCGGAGATGATTCGGCAGATGATTCTGGGAGCTTTGAAGTCGGGCCAGGAAAACAACTATCTGGCTGACCAGAAACTGATGCGTACCACCATGAAAGAGATGCGCTATACGAACAAGGTTTTTGCGCCCTACCGTGACCGGAAGAAAGTTACCATCTTCGGCAGTGCGCGAACCAACTCGGAAGAACCAATCTACAAAAAATGTGTTGAGTTTGCCTATTTGCTGGCCAAACGTGAGTACATGGTCATCACCGGTGGCGGTGGCGGGATCATGCAGGCCGGGAATGAGGGGGCCGGGGCCGAAAATTCCTTTGCGGTGAATATCCAGTTGCCCTTTGAGCAGGACACCAACCCGGTGATGGACCAGAATGACAAGGTCGTTTTGTATAAATATTTTTTCAATCGCAAAGTCGCTTTTCTTAAAGAGGCCCATGCCGTGGCTCTTTTCCCCGGCGGGTTTGGAACCCTGGATGAAGCAATGGAAGTGATGACCCTGGTGCAGACGGGGAAAACGCCGCCAATACCATTGGTGATGATCGACGATGAAGGGGGTTATTGGGAGCAGTGGTTTGACTTCACGCGTGACTGCTTGCTCAGGCGCGGCTTGATTTCCGGAGAGGACTTCAGCCTCTTTTCCATCACCCGTGATCCCGTGGAGGCCGTTCAGTTTATCGATGACTTTTACCGGAATTACCACTCACTGCGGTTTGTGAAAGACAAGCTGGTGATTCGGCTGAATAAGCCTCTCGATACTGGACATTTGCATATCCTCAATAGTGAGTTTGGCGCAATTCTCAAGCCAGGTGGTGTGATCAGGCTGACCTCGGCACTGCTGGAAGAAAATGATCAGCCTGACTTGAAACTTTTGCCGCGCCTGAGTCTTGAATTCGACCGGCGCAGTTACGGCCTGCTCAAGGCTTTTATTCGGCGGATCAACTCATTCTGACAGACTTGTTCATGCCCGCTCAGGGGCGAAGGCATACTTCCGGCGTGTCGAGATCCAGAAAAATGCTGCAACGCAGTAGGGTAGGCACTGCCCACCCGGCCGGCTGATCATGGCATGTCCCGCGTAGGGGCGCTGCTTGCCGCGCCCTCTTGACAGATTACAGATCCGCTATCAGGGCGCAGCAAGCGGCGCCCCTACCGATCCTAAAACAGACAGATATGGTCGATTTCACCAACCAGTCCTGTATGATTTGCTTTGGAACTAACATACAGGGTCGGACTTTTTGCGACGCCATCAAACAAAATATAAGCTGCTGCATAAACAGGAGAGTTTTATGAGGAAGATCTTCGCCATACTGTTTTTCTTGTCTGTCGTCCCCGCCGTCACTTCGGCTGCGCCCCTCGAAGTTTTGATTTTTCCGGCAGGGGCGATTGTTACTGAAGTTACAAAGGTTCCGGTGATTGAAGGTGAGGCGGTTATCTTCCTCCCCTCAGCGGCAAAGCCGCAAACGTTGATGGTCTCTGTTGAGCGGGGGGCAACTGCGGTGACCGGTTTGCGAACCGCTTCGATTTTAGCTGATGAAGGGGATTTTCCCGGGTTGAGAGAGCAGCTCAAGGCTGAACAAAAAAGGTTGGAGGGTGTACAGGATAAAAAACAGACCCAAGCTCTTTTCCTGGCTTACTGGCAAAACCAGAAAGAGCAAAAGTTTGAATCTGTTGAATCTGTGCAGAAAATGGGCACCCTGCTTACTCAGACCGTGGGGCCGATCTTTGCAGCGTTGACCCGGCTCGGTCGAGAAGAAGATGAAATTTTAAAAACGATCAAGGAACTGGAGCGCCAACTGCACCAGAAGACCAGTCGGCAAAATCGTGAGTGGCGGGTCGTCGTCGGTCTCCGGGAAAGTGATGGAAAGACGGTTGCCTTGCGCTATCGTTACCGGGTTCACAATGCCTCATGGTCCTCAGAATATCTGCTCGATGCTCGTCCCCTGGAGAAACAAGTCTTATGGTCCTGGATTGGTGCGGTAAGCCAATCAACCGGTATCGATTGGACAGACGTTCGGTTAAAACTTGCAACTCGGGAACCAGTCTTTACCTTATCTCCGCCTGCGCTGAACCCGTGGGTTATCCGAGAGGCGCAGATCCGGCCAATGGCAAGGGCCAAGAGGATGATGGCTCAAAAAGTCGCCGCTCCGGAGATGGCCATGGCGGACAGCATGGAGATGGTGGAAGAGGCTGTCGCGCCGAGCAGACAACAGGGTGGTCTGTTCGATATTTATGATCTGG
>JAUVEB010000239.1 GCA_030595055.1 Desulfuromonadaceae bacterium | reverse complement strand
CATGGGGACTGCCGGACGGATCGCGGCCGGTTTGTCGGACAACCTGCTTGAGCGGGTTGCCGATGTCGCCCTGAAAGAGAATAAAAAGTTGTTGCTGGTGCCGCGTGAAACCCCATTCAATCAGATCCATCTGGAAAATCTGCTTCGGTTGTCCAAGGCCGGTGCGCAGATATTGCCGGCAATGCCGGGATTTTATCAGCAGCCGCAACGGGTAGAAGATTTGGTCGATTTTGTCGTTGGAAAAATCTTGGATAACCTCGACGTTGAACACCAGTTGTTCAAGCGTTGGGGGAGTGAAAAATAAGAACGGACGATTAATGAATAATCTGTTTGGAACTCTGAAAGAAAAAATACGGAACAATCAACGTATCAGCGATGCAGATGCGTTGGCTTTGTTCGAGTCGAACGATTTATTGGCAATCGGTGAACTGGCTGCTGACGTGAATCGCCGGAAAAATTCCGATCGGGTCTTCTTCAACGTCAACCGGCATATCAACTATACCAACCTCTGTGTCAACCAATGTATCTTCTGTGCTTTTTCCAAAGAGGACGGGGAGGAGGGTGGTTATACTCTGGCGTTGGAAGATATCCGGGAAAAGGCCCGGGAGGCCGTTGCTGCCGGGGCGACAGAAATTCATTCGGTCGGCGGTTTGCATCCTCGCCTGCCTTTCGATTTTTATCTCGATATGTTGCGCACGATCAAAGAGGTGTCACCGAAATTACATATCAAGGCCTTTACCGCCGTTGAAATCGATTACTTTTCCCAGCTCAGCCGGATGAGTGTGTCTGAGGTGGTTGAGGCATTGAAAGCAGCCGGTCTCGGATCGATGCCCGGTGGTGGTGCGGAAATCCTCGGCCAAGAAGTGCGGGATAAAATCTGTCCGGAAAAGATATCCGGCAAGCGTTGGCTGGAAGTGATTGAAGAGGTTCATAACGCCGGGTTAAAGTCGAACGCGACCATGTTGTTCGGTCATCTTGAAGCATATTCCGATCGGGTTGAACATCTGCGTCTGATTCGCGAATTGCAGGATCGGACTGGAGGTTTTCAGAGTTTTATCCCGCTGGCTTTCCAGCCGGACAATACTCGGGTTCCCGGAGCAAAAGGGGTCGGTGGCGTGGATGCGCTGAAAACCCTGGCGATCAGCCGGATCTACCTGGACAACTTCCAGCACATCAAAGCCTACTGGGTGATGCTCGGCCTGAAAATTGCTCAAACGGCACTCTGTTTCGGCGTGAATGATCTGGACGGGACGGTCATTGAGGAACAGATCGGTCATGATGCCGGGGCGGATTCACCGCAGGTGATCAGCCAGGATCGCATCATCGAGCTGATCCGTAAAGCCGGTCGGGTGCCGGTAGAGCGGGATACCCTGTACAACGAGTTGAAGGTGTATTGATTATGTTGGATTCGCCGATTGAGCAGGGGCTGGCCCCTTACGTGTCGATTTTTCCGCAGGCCAAAAAGGGGCTGGTGAAGTTGTCGTTAGCGAAAAAAGTCGGTAAGGCGCGGGCCGGGACCTATTTGTTTGTTGAAAACTACTGTACGCTGAAAGATTGCGATTGCCGTCAGGTCCTGCTCCAGGTTGTCGACAAAAAAGGGACGCAGGTGGCGGTCATCGATTTTTTTCTCGATATCGACAACCCTCTTGCCGTGCCTGGCCTAAATTCATCACTAGAGCAATCGGTCGGGGCGGAGGGTCTGTTGGAGAGCTTTATCGATGCCCTCAGCAGCGATCCGGACTGGTACAAAGGGATGTGCCGACGTTACCGGGCAGTGCGGAAAAAGATCGACGGGTCTGCCTATCAGGGCGTCCCCTTTCCGAAAGCAAGTCTCATCGGGTGTTTAATGGATGACTCCTCTTGTGACGTGGATGGTTTATCGCGGCGCCCCGAAGGGTTTTTTTCTCCGGGAACGAGCCGCCGACAAGAATCCAGGGTGGAGCCACGTCAGCAGAATTTGTTTGCCGAAGACCTTGCCGGTCCTGATCTGTCTGTCGTGATGGAGCTGGTAGACATGTACCGACAACGGGGTTCGGTGGGTTACGATAATCATCCGGAGCGCCGGCAACGGTTGCGCAGTTGCCTGTATCGCTATGAATCTGCTGCCGACGATCTGGCGGAATTGCTGATTGAATTCTTTGTCGCCGATGATGAAGAAGGGCTCGATGCCGCGTTGCTTCTTCTGGCAGATGTTTTGGACACCTTACGGACGGATTTGGAACGGCAGCGGCCGGAATCGTCCGAACGGATGAAGCATTGGCAGCTGACCCTGGCCAGGCGCATTTTTGCCGAAGGGGTTGCTTTTGAGCTGGGCGCCGAGGTGACCAGGGTATTGCTCGATTCCAGGATTGAAATTCTGCCGCAACTGCACCAGGCGAACAGTCAGCGGATGCTTTCCGGGCTGGAACATGGCGATATGGCGGATTTCTCCCCGGAACAGGCGCTTGATGATTCGCTCAGCAGCCTGGATGAGCTGGAGGTGAATTCATCCTTCGAATTGGTTGACGCCCTGTTGCAGTTGTTTGCCATCGGTGAAGCTGATGTGCAGATCGCTTTGTGTGCTCACCTGTTCGCCGCTGAAAAGCTTTTGTCTCGTGATGCGGCTGTTTTGATGTTGTTCCACCCGCATGCGGACGTGAGAGAGGGAGTTGCGGAGTTCTTGGCGCAGGCTGAGGGGCGGTTATTTACGCCGGAATCGCTGCGCAGGTTGATTGTGGCCCGAAACTGGTTTCCCGAGATGCTGCGCAAGAAGCTTGATCAGGCGATTGCCAATGCTCGCCGGGCGCGAGTTGAATGTGCGCCATTGCCTCAATGGATCAAGATGAAGGTGTATGCCTCGGCGGTCGATGGCGTCGGAGCCCAGTCGGTGCAGATCGTGGTTCCGGAAGGACGACGGGGATATCTCAGTTGTTCGATTATGCTGAAAAAGGGTTTCGGTGTTGCTGATGCTTTCCTGATCCCCTTTCAAAATAAACGCAAATTGAAAGATTTTCTGGAT
>JAUVEB010000038.1 GCA_030595055.1 Desulfuromonadaceae bacterium | reverse complement strand
CCCGAGCAGAAATTACTGGCAGTCAAAAAATATCAGCAGCAGGGTCTGCTGGTCGGCATGGTCGGGGACGGGATTAACGATGCACCGGCCCTGGCACAGGCCGATATCGGGATTGCTATCGGCAGTGGCACCGATGTTGCCAAGGAGACCGGTGACTTGATCCTGGTCGGTGGTGATTTGCGCGATATTGAGCGCGGGATACGTCTGGGGAGGCAGACCTTACGTAAAATAAAACAGAATCTGTTCTGGGCATTTTTTTACAACCTTTTGGGCGTTCCCCTGGCTGCCGGGGTGTTCTATCCTCTTTGGGGTCTTTATCTTAAACCCGAATTTGCCGGGTTGGCTATGGCTTTTTCCAGCGTGTCGGTGGTTGCCAACAGCTTACTGCTGCGGCGGTTGAAAGATCGCTTGTGAATCAATCATGAGAAAAGCACCCCGGAAAATAATCATTGGTGTCATTGGCGCAGGTCGTGCGTCAGCGACCGGTGAATTTGTCGCTCGTAGAGTCGGGCAACTGCTGGCTGAACAGGGGGCCGTGCTGGTTTGTGGCGGTTTGGGTGGGGTGATGGAGGCGGCGGCCCGCGGCTGCGCCGAAGCGGGTGGTGATGTCATCGGTATTTTGCCGGGAACGTCAACGATGACCGCAAATCCTTATGTGACCCTGCCGATAGTGACAAACATGGGGCATGCACGAAATGTCATTATTGCTCATACGGCAGAAGCTCTGATTGCTATTGAGGGGGAATATGGAACGTTGTCGGAGATGGCAATCGGTTTGAAGCTTGGCAAAACTGTTGTTCAGCTCGGCAGTTGGTCCGATTTGCCGGATACTTTCACTGCCGAGACTCCCGAGCAGGCCGTTGCTATTGTGATGACGGCGGTCAAGGAGACTGAGACGGTCTCCAATGAGGAGAAATAATTATGGCGAAAGGCAGAACGGTTTCGGGGGCTGATAGCTGCTCGATTATTTCTCTGGATACTGATTCAGTCAGTGAGTTCATTGAATGGGTTCGTGGCCGCGGGCGGGTGTTAATCGTGACCCACGATAATCCCGATCCCGATTCGATTGCCGCAGCAGTCGCTTTACGTCATCTTTTGCTGGTCAAAACCGGCCAGGATGCTGTGATTGCCCATGGCGGCGTGGTTGGCCGCAGTGAAAACCGCAATATGGTCGAGCTTCTGGAGATCCCCCTGGTGCCTATCTGCACGCTTGCTCTCGACGAATTTGCCGTTGTCTGCATGGTCGACACTCAGCCGGACACCGGGAACAACTCCTTCCCGAGTGGGCGCCCCGTCCATCTGGTGATCGATCACCACGCGCCCAAATCTGCCCTGTCGCAAGTTTGTTGGGTTGATATTCGTGAACATTATGGTGCTTCGGCAACGATCCTTTACGAATACCTCTGTGCACAGAAGGTTTCGATCAATACTCGATTGGCGACCAGCCTTTTTTATGCGATTAAATCGGAAACACAGGACCTGGGACGTGAATGGTCCAAGGCTGATCGCGAGGCTTACCGGAAACTGCTGCCGTTGTCGAATAACCGCATTCTTTTCGATATTATTCACCCCCAGGTGCCGCGTGAGTATTTTTCTGCCTTCCGTACCGCAATCGAAAACTCCCTTGTCTATGGATCTGTCCTGGTCTTTAACCTGCGCCGCATTGAAAATCCCGATTTGGTTGCAGAATTGGCCGAATTTTTATTGCGACAGCAAGGTGTTGATTATGTCCTCGGGATGGGCTGGTTTGATGGGATGCAGATTCTCTCGATGCGTTCGCTCAACGCAGATGCCCGCCTTGGGGAGGTGATACAACAGATGGTCGAGGGATTGGGAACTGCCGGTGGGCACGGTATGGTTGCCGGGGGGCAGATGCGGGACATGGCAGAGGATGAAGACGCTCAACAGGAGTTGGAACGTTTGCTGACCCGTCGTTTGTTCAAAGCCCTGAACCTTGATTCCGTTCCCGGTGAGCCGCTGATCGCTGACAATGTTTGACGCTGCTTCGCCGTCTAAGACTTTTTACGAGTGCATCTCGATTGACAGATGAACTGAAGCTGCGTTAGTTTTCATTCGGAAACGGCCCTTTTCCGCGATCTCAGCGTCAATCAGCGCGCTCACTTGTGCGGCGTACCGAGGTACGCCTTCACATAACCACTTGATTTTCTTGATCTTGCGAAAAATCCCCGTTTCCCATATGAAAACTTTGTTGTGTCCTTCCGGCGTTTCCGGATGAACACGAGTTATAGCCGGATGGTTTTCCGGGGAGCGAATCGTGCGTCAAATCCTGTTGCTACTGCTACTGATGTTTTCTGCAATACCTCTTTGGGCTGCTGTTGAGATTGCCCCGCGCGGTAAGAACCCTGTTCTTCTGGAAGATGTCTATCAACAAAAAGGGGTTCCTTATATTGCGATCGAGGATGTCCTTGATGCGGTTGGTCTGAGCGGTCATTGGAACTCGATAAAGCATACCTTTCGCATCCGCACCCGACGGGGTTGGGCGGAAATCTCTCCGGCCAGCAGTTTCCTGAAATTAGCCGGCAACTATTATCCCCTGCAGAAAAAGCCTCGCTTTATCGACGGGCGTTTGCGGGTCACCGATCATTTTATTCTCAACCAACTGTCCTTGCTGGTCGGCCGGCCGATCTATTTCCGAAATCTTGATCCCGATAGCGACACTCCGGTTGCCGAAGAGAAAAATACCTTGGAGCAACTCTTCGCCTTCCTGTTGAATAAAAAGACCAAAAGCAGTGGTCCTCTGGTCCGTGCGGTGGTCATAGATGCCGGGCATGGCGGATTGGATCCCGGGGTTATCGCCGCTTCGGGATTTAAAGAGAAAGAGTTGAACTTGCAAGTCGCCAAGAAATTGGCGAAGCAGTTGAAAATGAAGCTCGGGGTGACCATATACCTGAGTCGTGACGGTGATTATGAACTGTCTCTTGAGCAGCGACTTGAACCCGCCTCGAAGGATGATGTTGACCTCTGGCTATTGATTCACGCCCAGGCTTCACTTTCTGCAGAGCTTCGTGGCGTTAATCTTTTTGTCCGCTCCGAAGGGGTCGCCAACTCCTTGCTTACTGAGCAGGAAATAAACAAAAGTGTTGATAGTTCCAGTTTGAAACTGGCGGATCAGTTGGCTTTATCGCTGCGTCAGGCCGGTATCCGGGTGAATGGTATTTACCCGTCGCCGCTTTTGTATCTTGGGCGGGGAAGTTTGCCGACGGTACAGATTGAGCTTGGCTATCTGAGCAACCAGGAAGAGCTCCTGCAACTGCAGGACGACAACTATCAGAATCAACTGGTGCAAGCGCTTTTCCAGGGGATTCGAAGCTATGCCAAGCAACTCAAAGGAGAGCGCTAGATGAATTGTCTCGAACAAGAGCGGATTGACGGCCGCCAACCTCATCAACTCCGGCCGATCAGCTTTCAGCGGCGGTTCACCCGTTATGCCGAAGGTTCGGTGCTGGTCTGCTGCGGGGAAACCAAGGTTTTGTGCAACGCTTCGGTTGAAAAGCGGGTTCCGCCTTTCATGCGCGGTCAAGGCCGGGGTTGGGTCACCGCCGAATACAGCATGCTGCCCCGTTCGACCCATACCCGTTCTGCGCGTGAAGCAGCTAAGGGAAAGGTTTCCGGCCGGACCCAGGAAATTCAGCGCCTGATCGGCCGTTCTTTGCGTGCCATCACGGATCTTGAAGCCATGGGGGAAATGGCCGTGCAGATCGACTGTGATGTCCTGCAGGCTGATGGTGGTACCCGGACCGCCTCGATCACCGGGGCCTATGTTGCGCTTTACGATGCTTTTGCCGGACTGGTTGAAAAAGGCGTCCTGACAAAGATCCCCTTGAAGGACAGTGTCGCCGCGATCAGTGTCGGCATCGTCGATAAAAAGCCACTACTTGATCTGAATTATGATGAAGATTTCAAGGCGGCAGTCGACATGAACTTCGTCATTACCGGTTCCGGTAAATTCGTCGAAGTTCAGGGGACGGCAGAAGAGGAGCCTTTTTCTCTGGAAGAACTGGATGCGCTGCGTGATCTGGCTCTGCAGGGTTGTGCGCAGTTGACGAATCTGCAGCAGCAGACTTTGGTCAGCAGATGATGAAACTACTGGTCGCGACAGGCAATCAGGGGAAACTGAAAGAGATTCGTCGACTCCTGAACGACAGCGGAATCGAGATTGTCGGGCTCACTCAGCTGAATAATCCTCCTGAGGTTGTCGAGGATGGCACAACTTTCGAGGAAAATGCTCGAAAAAAGGCTCTGCAGATGGCCCTGTTCAGTGATTATGTGACGTTGGCCGATGACAGCGGTCTGGTGGTGGCTGCGCTGGATGGTGCTCCCGGGGTGCATTCGGCACGTTACGCCGGTGAGCAGTGGAATGATGCCGCCAATAATGCGAAGCTTCTCACGGCATTGGCCGATGTGGTTGATGAACGACGGCAGGCTGCATTCCACTGCGTCATTGCTCTGGCCTGGCCGGATGGTCGCTGCGAAACCTTTTTCGGTCAGGTCACCGGCTTGATCATGCGGGGTGAGCGGGGTGATGGGGGTTTCGGTTACGACCCGCTTTTCATGGTGCCGGAATATGGTAAAACCATGGCCGAATTGCCTCTTGAAATCAAAAATCGCATCAGTCATCGGGGAACGGCGTTACGCAAGGCGCTTCCGGTATTGCGGGGGGTGGCACAACGGGCGGGCTAAGTTCTTGACAGGACCCCGACGGGATGCTACAAAGCGCCTCGCTAATGACCATCTAACAACTCGACATATTGGAGAAAATTCGTCATGGAAAGAACTTTTTCGATCATCAAGCCCGATGCTTTTGCTGCCGGCTCCGCCGGTAAAATTCTCGCTCGTATTTATGCTGAGGGTTTCAAGGTTGTCGGCATGAAGAAACTCTTTTTGAGTAAGGTTGAGGCGGAAGGTTTCTACGCTGTGCATGCCGAGCGTCCTTTCTTCGGTGAGCTGACCGATTTTATGAGCAGTGCTCCCTGTATTGTCATGTGTCTGGAAGCCGAGGGCGCGATCAAAAAGTGGCGTGATCTGATGGGTGCAACCAACCCGGCTGAGGCGGTTGAAGGAACTCTGCGTAAAGAGTTCGGTGCTTCAATCGGCGAGAATGCCACCCATGGTTCCGATGCCCCGGACACCGCCGCTTTTGAAATCGGCTACTTCTTTAACGGTCTGGAACTACTTTAAATCGCAAAAGAAAACAGCTTGTCACTGATAAAGCCCTTCGGCTACAATCCGAAGGGCTTTTTTCATTATGATTTCAAGAACAAAGAGGCAGTATTGGAAAATCAAAAAGTCGATCTGAAGAACCTGACCCTGGATCAGTTGCAGCAGTTTTTGCTTGAGCTGGGCAAGGAAAAATATCGGGCCAAGCAGATCTTGCACTGGATCTATCAGCGGAATGTCACTGATTTCGCTGAGATGACCGATCTGTCCAAGGATTTCCGTTTAAAGCTGGCTGAAAAAGCTTTCGTCTCGTCCTGGTACCCGGAAACGGTTGAAATCAGCAGTGACGGGACAAAAAAGTACCTGTTTCGTCTTGCCGATGGTGAATCGGTGGAAGCCGTTCGCATTCCGATGGATGAAGGGCGGGCCACCCTCTGTATCTCGACGCAGGTTGGTTGTGCCATGCAATGCCAGTTCTGTCTGACGGGGACCTTCGGTTTAACCCGTAACTTGTTGCCGGGAGAGATTGTCAATCAGGTCTGTGCGGCGCTGCAGGACGGCCCGATCTCCAATGTCGTTCTGATGGGGATGGGGGAACCGCTGCACAACCTGGATAACGTGGTGGCGGCCCTGAAAATCCTTTTTCTGGACGATGGTCTCGGCTTCGGCAACCGTCGGATTACCTTGTCGACCTCGGGGTTGGTTCCCGAAATCTATCGGTTGGCAGAGCAGATTAAAGTGCGACTGGCGGTTTCCCTGAATGCGACAACCGATGAGGTGCGTAGCCGGCTGATGCCGATTAATAAACGCTATCCGCTGAAAGAGTTGATGAAAGCCTGCCAGGAGTATGCTCGGGTGACGAAACAACGGGTGACCTTTGAATATGTTCTCATCGGCGGAGTGAACGATTCACTGGCAGATGCCGGGCGCTTGGTCAAGCTCTTACACGGGGTTCGCAGTAAGGTCAATTTGATTGTTTTCAATGAATATGAAGGGTCGGAATTCAGCGCCCCGGAGGAAGCATCAATCAAGGCGTTTCAGTCCTACCTGTTGCAACGGGAGATCGTTGCGACACGCCGGGCAAGTAAAGGGCAAGATATCTCGGCTGCTTGCGGCCAGCTCAAAGGTAAACTTGATGGGGAACAGTTTCAGGACTGATCCGACAACTTGACTTCATAAACAAGACGGAGGTAGAGGCGATGGGAGAACCGATCATCGGTGTGATTGGGGGGAGTGGTCTATATGAAATTGAAGGTTTGACCGCTGTGCAGGAAGTGACTCTTGAGACCCCGTTCGGTGCTCCTTCGGATGCCTATATAACGGGGACCCTGGGTGGAGCGAAGATGGTGTTTCTGCCACGCCATGGTCGCGGCCATCGTTTCTTGCCATCCGAAGTGAATTATCGCGCCAATATTTACGGGATGAAAACGCTGGGTGTTGAGCAGATTATCTCGATTTCGGCGGTCGGCAGCATGAAAGAAGAGATTGTTCCGGGGCACATCGTTATTCCGGACCAATTTTTTGATCGTACGCAGGGCAGGCGGGCGTCAACCTTTTTCGGTAACGGTGTCGTCGGACATGTACCGTTTGCTGATCCGATCTGTCAAGATTTGGCGGATATCCTTGCCGATTCGGCGATCGAGGTCGGTGCCACCGTGCACCGGGGCGGCACTTACCTCTGTATTGAAGGGCCGAACTTCTCGACCCGGGCCGAATCGAACATCTTCCGCAGTTGGGGGGTTGATATCATCGGCATGACAAATATCCCCGAAGCCCGTCTGGCGCGAGAAGCAGAGATCTGCTACGGCACTGTCGCCCTGGCGACCGATTATGATTGCTGGCACGAAGTTCACGACGATGTTTCCGTGGAAGCAGTGATCGCGATTATCCAGCAAAATGTGGTAATGGCCCGTGAGATTATTAAAACCGCTACGACTAAAATTGTCGCTGGTCGCCAACTTCGTGACTGTGCATGTGCAGAAGCTCTCAAGTATGCCATCATGACCGACAAAAACCTGATCCCGGCAGAAACCAGGCAGGCACTGGGACCGATCATCGCTAAATATCTTGATTAACGAGAGGGACTGAAAAAATGAGTATTCTGGTAGTCGGCAGTGTTGCTTTCGATTCGATCAAAACCCCGTTCGGTGAAGTGGATGAAGTTCTCGGTGGCTCAGCCTGCTATTTTTCCACTTCCGCCAGTTTTTTTACCGATGTCAGCTTGGTGGCTGTCGTCGGGGAAGATTTTCCCGAAGAGCATGTCGATTTTCTGCAAAGCCGCAATATCGACCTGGCCGGATTACAGCGCAGCAGTGGGAAGACTTTTCGCTGGAAAGGGCGTTATGAATATGATCTGAACGAAGCACACACTTTGGAAACTCACCTGAATGTTTTCGAATCCTTCCAGCCGGAATTGCCGGAAAACTACCGGGATGCCGAGTACGTGTTCCTGGCGAATATCGATCCCGAGTTACAGCTTGAAGTTTTGCAACAGGTGAAAAATCCTCAGCTGGTCGCCTGCGATACGATGAATTTCTGGATCGAAGGAAAAAAAGAAGCGTTGATCAAAACTCTTGCCCGGGTCGACATCCTGGCCATCAACGAGGCAGAGGTGCGGCAATTGGCCGATGAACCGAATCTGGTCAAAGCGGCCCGGATTGTCCGTGACTTCGGTCCGAAAACCCTGGTTGTCAAGCGTGGCGAGTACGGTGTTCTGATGTTCGGTGAAGGCTCCATCTTCTCGGCTCCGGCTTACCCCCTGGAGGAAGTGTTTGATCCGACGGGTGCCGGGGACACTTTTGCCGGCGGTTTTATCGGCTATCTGGCCGCCACGCGTAATTTCGATGAGCACAACCTGCGCAAGGCGATTGTTTTCGGAACCGTCATGGCTTCTTTCACGGTTGAAAAATTCAGCCTCGACCGGCTCAAGGAGATCGACTATGCTGAAATTGAAGCCAGGTTCAGGCGAATAAAATTACTGACCGATTTTGCCGATATAGATTAAATACGGTTGTCCTGTGGCGGAGGAGCGCAAAGTATGTTCATTGAGCATCAACAACTGAAAGTTCTCAACGTGCCGGCTGCCAAGGTTGCACGTTTAAACAGCTCCAGTGGCGACGTACAGATGGCGTTTCCCGGATTTCCCCCACAGATGTGCAGGGCTTATCTGGTGTCTTTGACCAGCGGTAGCAAGGTTCTGATTCTGGTCGTTTTCTATCTGTCGGAAAGTCAACAGTCGATTTTCTTTATTCCGAAAATCGGTGAGGTTGCTGTTGAGGACGCTGAACGGGTTTTTGGGGAGGGATTTGTCTTTGCTGAATCGATGGGTTTTGTCTTGGGAGAGACTGATTTCCATCTTCTGTCTTCGGCGGATCAACAGAAGCTTTGGAGTTCTTTGCCCATCTGCCGAAAGTCTGCAGCTTCACAAGCGGATGCAAATATACGACCTGGTAAAGAAGAGGCTCCGGAGGAAGACGATTTGGAAAAATATCGAAAACGCAGCTTGAAAAGTCTCGGGCGTTTTTTGTCATCAATGTAATTCGTTCAACTGGAGGGCGCAGATGTTCTACAAACGAATGGTACTTTTCGGTTTGTTCTGGTTTTTCTTGTTCGGATGCGTGCCGCAGTCGCAGCATGTACAAAAACCGGCACAGCAGGCTGATGTGCATTATAAATTGGGGGTGTCTTTCCTGCATGCCGACAATCCGACCCTGGCCCTTAAAGAGTTATTGAAAGCCGTTGAGTACGGTCCAAACCGCAGTGGAATTCATGTCTCATTGGCCCAGGCCTACCAGTTTAAAAAAGCCTATCCGCAAGCTGAGCGTCATTATCTCAAGGCTCTGGAACTTTCCCCCAAAGATCCCCGTTACCAGAATAACCTGGCCTCTCTTTATCTTGATATGGAACAGTGGGATAAGGCGATTTATTATTTTGACGAAGCGTCGCAAAATCTGCTGTTCCTGAATGCCCATAACGCCCTGGCCGGGAAGGGGTACGCGTACTTTAAAAAGAAAGATTATGTTGCTGCGTTGGCGCAGTATCAAGAAGTGCTGACGATTGCTCCCAGATACGCACCAGCCTATTTTCTGCAAAGCGAAGTTTATCACGAAATGGGGCAGGTTGAGCAGGAACGAAAGATGCTGGAGCAGGCCATTGATGTCGCGCCCAATTACGTACGGGCGATTTATCAGCTGGGGGTTTTGTTGTTAAAAGAAGAGGACGAACCTTCTGCTACAGAAAAATTTGAACAAGTGGTCGATTTGGCTCCTGATTCAGAATGGGGGTTGAAATCAGTGCAAATGCTCAGGAGCCTGGCTCACTAACGAGATACAACCTTGATGGCGTCTTATGCTTTTCTGCGTGTATCAATCTAAAAAGGACTGCATTGCATGATCATCCAATGCCCGGAATGCTTATCCCGTTATCGTACCCGTGTTTTAACCGGTCAACACTCTCCTTTGCAGGTTAAATGTCCAAAGTGTCAGCACCGCTTTTCGGTCGATCCGAAAGAGATGCAAGTTTCTTCCGGCGGAGGTAAAAAAAGCACAATTCTGTTGGTTGACGATGCCCGTTTTTTCCGTGAGTTGATGCTGGATTTGCTGAAAGAGCGGAATGCGCAGCTGCTCACTGCTGAGACTGCGGCGGAAACCTGGTCGATGTTGCAGCAACAGAATGTTGATCTGCTGATCGTGGATATTAACCTCCCGGACAAAAATGGCCTGGATTTGATCCGTGAAATCCGTCTTGATGATGCATTTAAGACATTGCGCATCCTTTCTATCAGTGGTGTTTATCGTAAGAGTGATGACGCTATTGCGGCAATTCGTGCCGGGGCAGATGATTTTATCAGCAAGTCATTTAAACCCCATGAGCTGAATGAGCGGATTGATAAGTTGCTGGCAGAATGACCTCTCTTGATGATATCTCTGGTGCACTTCCGTTGGTACGTCGCTGGCTGAATAATCGTCAACCGGAAATAGCGGTTGTGCTGGGTTCTGGATTGTCGGCGGTTCTCGAACATTTGGGTGACGCCCGGGTCCTCAGTTATGAAGAGATCCCCGGCTTTGTCGGCTCGGGAGTTTCCGGTCACGCGGGGCGATTGTATTCCGGCACCCTCTATGGAAGATCGGTGTTGGTTTTTGCAGGGCGCTATCATTTTTATGAGGGCTATACGGCTTGGCAGGTCACCGCTCAGGTTCGTCTGGCTGCATCTGTCGGTTGCCGAAAGTTGTTGTTGACCAACGCTGCCGGAGGAATCCATAAGGTGTTGCAACCGGGAGATTTCATGCTGGTGACTGATCACCTCAATCTGACGGGGGTGAATCCTCTCTGCGGTCGATCTGAGCGGGAATTCCTTGATTTAACGAACCTTTATTCTTCTGCTTTCTTTCCTGAGTTAAGCCGAAAGTTACAGGATTCCGGAATTCGCTTGCATCATGGGGTGCTTGCCTGGATGCCCGGACCGACTTACGAAACTCCTGCGGAAATCAGCGTATTGGCGATGCTGGGTGCTGACGCGGTGTCGATGTCAACGATTCCGGAAGCGATTATTGCAAAACTTTACGGGCTTGAAACGGTTGCTTTCTCCTCTATCTCCAATCTGGCTGCCGGACTATCCTCAGTCAGCCTGGATCATCAGGATGTGCTTGCACGCGGCGCGGAATCTTCTCCCTCTCTGCATGCTCTTTTGTCTACATTATTTCCCTGCTGGTTGTCTGATTAGTATGTAATATCAAATAGTTAAGACTTGTCGGCTCGGCTTGACAGCGCTCTGTCAGCTGTTAAGCTTTGGGAGACTGTCGGATAATCCATGAGTCGGCTGTAAATCCGGCTGTTTGACTTGGGTTTCAGCTCCTTTTCGATCCATAGCTGTGCTGTGTCGCACCAGCAAACGTGCAGATTGAAGCAGAGATTGTGAAAAAGGGCCGTTTCCGGATGAAAAATAGTACCATGTACATCATAAAATTGCGCCGGGATTTGACGTGCCGGCAAGGCGTGATTTCAGTTGTATAGCCATAGCTATACAACTGAAATCGCAACGCAGCCGGCGTGGCAAATAACCAGCAAGATGCGTTAGTTTATGGTTTACATGGTACTAACTATATGTATTGCTTTTAGGGAGTGGTATGGAACGAGTTTTAATTGTTGATGATGAAGAGAATGCCCGCATCGGTCTAAAGACATTGCTCAGTCGAGATGGTTTTCACGTTGCGACCGCCGCTAATGGCTACGAAGCCTTGGAATATTTGAACCGACATGCCGTGGATCTGGTGATTACCGACATCAATATGCCGGAAATGAACGGCTTGGTGTTTCTGCGAGAATTGAATCGTCATTACCCGGCGGTAAATGTCATCATGGTCACTGCTTACGGAGGGGTGGAATCCTATCTTGAGGCGATGAATCTGGGAGCTTTTGAGTACCTCAATAAACCGGTTAAACTGGATGAGCTCAAAGTGGTTATCGGACGGATTTTCGGCAGAGAACCACGAAGAGACAATTTGAAACTTGGCACTGACGGGAGGTAAGTATGAAAGATTTTTCAACTATTCTGGTTGCCGTTGATTTCTCCGATAGCTCTGCTAACGCGTTTCAGTCGGCGTTGTCGTTGGCGAAGAAATTTTCTGCCCGCTTGATCATCCTGCATGTGATCAATGAACCGGTTGATTTGCGCGGTTTTTATGTTCCGCATATTTCATTTGATAAACTGGAAGAGGAAATAGAAGAGGGGGCAAAAAAGATGATGGAAAGTTTCTGTCGTCAGCACGTCACTGATTTTGAGAATTATGAATCCATAATTGTTCCCGGGATTTCGTACAATGAAATTATCTCCCAGGCTGAGGTCAAAGGAGCAGAGCTCATCGTTTTGGGAACGCACGGGCGAACCGGCTTGGATCATGTCCTGTTTGGAAGTACCGCAGAAAGGGTTGTGAGAAAGTCAAAACTGCCGGTATTAACCGTGCGCCTTGAGGATGAGTCTTAAATAAATCTGAGGAATAAACGAAAACTGAAAAACAGCCAAATCGGCTGTTTTTTAGTTTTCGTGACGCTTGTCAAAGCCGCCAACCAAGGGTATCCTGCCCGGAACTCATATTATCCGGAAAAAGAGCAATGTATGGCCATCAGTCAAAGCCGGTTTGCCGGTGAAAAAATCCTGCTGACGGATGATGAAGATGTCATCCTGGAGTTGATTTCACTGTTGTTGAGGAAGCGGGGCTTTGAAGTCCTGGTTGCACGCAATGGTGAAGAATGTGTACAGATGGTCAGGGAGCACGAACCTGTATTGGTTCTGCTCGACTATATGATGCCGGTTATGAACGGCTTCGATGCGCTTAAGGCCATTCGGGAAAATAATCCGGATACCTATGTCATAATGTTTACCGGTAAGGGGAGTGAAGAGGTTGCTGTTGAGTTGATGAAAGCTGGTGCCAGTGATTACCTGCAGAAGCCGTTCTCCAATCAGGATCTGCAGAAGCGCATCGATTCTGTCTTGTCTTTCCGCAAGATAGAAATTGAAAATCACCAGTTATTGGCAGAGCGGGAATTTCTGCAACGTGAAATTGAGGAGTGGAACAGGGAGTTGGAAGAGCGGGTCGTCAGCAAAAGCCGTGAGTTGGAGCTTGCGCATAAAGAGATTATCCAGGCGGAAAAGCTTGCCACCCTCGGTCATATCTCAGCAGGGATGGCACATGAAATTCGTAATCCCCTGAATTCTATCAACCTGTTTGCTGAAATTCTCCAATCTGTCCCCGGGTTGGATAAAGAAAACCGTGGATATGTTAAAAAAATTACCCAGGAAGTTGAGCGGATCGACCATATCCTGATGCAGATGCTGGCCGCCAGTAAAGGGAATGGTAAAGAAAAGAACCGGGTCGACCTGACCGAGATCATCACTCAGGTATTAGCAAATTATAAAGTCAAAATTAATGCACAGAACATTAAAGTGAATTGTCGGCTTGATGCCCAGACGCCGATGATCGAGGGTGACCCCCTGGAAATGGAGCAGATTTTTACCAACCTTATCGGCAATGCCCTGTATGAAATGCCGACCGGTGGTTGTCTCGGTATCTCCATGGAGGGTAGCGCCGAATCCGTCAAAATCAGTGTTTCTGATACGGGGCAAGGAATTCCTCAGGAGAATATGGCACGAATTTTTGAGCCGTTTTTTACCACCAAAGAGAAAGGGACCGGTTTCGGACTTTCCGTTGTTTTGCGTATTGTGAAGAGCTGTGGCGGCAAAATCAGGGTTGACAATAATCAGGGGGAAGGGGTGACTTTTAGGATGGAACTTCCTTTGTTGCCGGCCTCCGTCCATTGATCCATGACTTTTCGTCTTCGTGAAATCCCTTTGCGACTTGGTGAAGAAGAATACCAGCTTGCCGAAAAAGTTGCTCTGCTGCTGAATATCCCCGTGACCGATATTGTCGATTGGAAAATTGTTCGTAAAGGGATAGATGCTCGTCGTAAACCGGATGTCTTGCGTGTTTATACGGTCGATTTCACAGTCATCGATCCTGTTGCTTTGTTACCGATGCAGAAGGAAAATCACTGCCTGACCGTTGTTGAGAAAACCGCCACAGCGGAGGTCCGGTTGCTCGCAAAAAATCTGCAAGTGGTGGTCGTCGGGATGGGGCCGGCCGGACTCTTTGCGGCACTGAGACTGGCGGAATCCGGTGTTTCGGTTACCCTTGTTGAGCGCGGCAAGCCGGTTGCAGCACGCTTGCAGGACGTTCGTAACTTTCGCCAGAAAAAAATATTCGATGCTGAGAGTAATATTCAGTTTGGTGAGGGGGGCGCCGGAGCTTTTTCCGACGGTAAATTAACCAGTCGACTCAATCATCCATTAACGCGTCAGGTTCTGGAACGGTTGGTGGTTTTCGGGGCTCCGGAAGAGATACTCCGTCAGGCTAAGCCGCATATCGGGTCGGACCGTTTGCGCGTGGTGCTGATTAATTTTCGCCGGCAGCTTTTATCTCTGGGTGTCGATATCCGTTATTCGACACGTCTGACCGGTCTGGAGGTTTCCCGCGGGCAGCTTTGCGGTTGCCGATTGAACGATCAGGACTTTGTCGCATCTGAACAGCTTGTTTTGGCGGTGGGGCACAGTGCCCGCGATACCTATTCCATGCTCTATGCTGCCGGGGTGAAAATCGAGTCGAAACCTTTTGCTGTCGGTGTCCGGGTCGAACATCCTCTTGAATTGATCAACAGCATTCAGTACGGAAGGAAAAGCCATCCGCAATTACCGGCGGCCGAGTATCGTCTCGCTTGGAATAATCAGCAGAGCGGTCGCGGAGTTTACTCCTTCTGTATGTGTCCGGGGGGGGTGGTCGTCAATGCGGCTTCCGAGGCCGGTGGTATTGTTGTTAACGGGATGAGTAATTTCCGTCGTGACGGTAATTATTCGAACAGTGCCCTGGTGGTTTCGGTTCGTCCGGAGGATTTTGACGGGGATGATCCCTTGGCCGGAGTGCGTTTCCAACGGCACTGGGAACAAGCTGCTTTTCTGGCTGGAGGTGGGGATTGGTCGGTGCCGGCACAGCCATTGCTGGAGTTTCTGCAAGGGCAGGGCGGTCAGTTGTGCTCGACCTGTTTGCCCGGCGTGGCCCATGCCGATCTGGCTGATTGCCTGCCCGGTTTTGTCGTTGCAGAGCTACGTCAGGCGTTGCCGATTTTCAACCGTCGCATGCGTGGTTTTGTCGGTTCTGAAGCGATCTTGACCGGTGTGGAAACACGGACTTCGGCACCGTTGCGCATTCTACGGAATGCCCAACACGAATCGGTCAGCCATCCCGGACTCTATCCGGCCGGAGAGGGCGCCGGTTATGCCGGTGGTATCATGAGTGCTGCCATTGATGGGCTCAAGGTGGCAGAGAGTCTTCTGCAAAAATATCAAACTTGAAAAGAGGGTGTTTTGAAACAGGTTTACGTTGAACAGATCCGCGAACGGGATCAGCTGGAATCGATCTTTTTGGTGCGGGACAAAATTACCGCCATGGCCAAAAACGGCAAACCTTATATGACGTTAAAACTGATGGACTGCAGCGGTGAGGTTGAGGCTCGCATCTGGGATCGGGTCGATCAGTTTTCCAGCTATTTTGAGAAGGATGATTTTGTTCAAGTGACCGCCAAGGCGAGTGTTTATCTGGGAAAAATGCAGTTGATCGTGCAGGACCTGCGCCGGGTGAATGAGTCTGCGGTTGATCTTGCCGATTTTCTGCCGGTTTCAAAACGTGATGCACGGGAGATGCGCGAAGAACTGGAGGCATTGCTGGCAGATGTGCAGGACAAGCATATTGAGGCTCTGCTGCGCTCTTTTTTCGATGATCCGGAGTTTTATGCAGATTACAGCCAGGCACCCGCTGCCAAGGGGATGCATCATGTCTATCTTGGCGGGCTCCTGGAGCACTCATTGGCGGTTGCGGCATTAGCCGGCGATACGGCCAAACGTTATCCGCAGGTGAATCGTGATCTGCTGATTGCGGGTGCCCTGCTGCATGATGTCGGTAAGGTGGAGGAACTGTCATACCGGCGTTCTTTCGATTACACCGATCAGGGGAAATTGCTCGGTCACATCGTCATCGGTGTGCAGATGATAGAGGATCGTGCGCGCAATATCCCCGACTTTCCCGAGCAGCTTTTGCTTATGCTCAAACATCTTCTTTTGTCTCATCATGGCCAGTATGAATTCGGGTCGCCGAAGCGACCGAAATTTCTTGAAGCGGTGGTCCTGAGTTTTATTGATGACCTCGATTCGAAAATTAACGGCATCCAGACGCATATCGACAAAGAGCCTAACCGGGATGGAAACTGGACTAATTATCACCGGCTTTATGATCGTTACTTTTATAAGGGTCAGTTATCTGAGGTCGCCGTTGTTGAGCCGGTCACTGCCGCTGTTACAGAGACTGAAACGGTGTTGAGAAACAAACCCCTGAAAACGAAAAAAAAGCGTTATGATAAACCGCTCGGGGCAACAGTGGCCGAACAGTTGAAGGAAAAAAATCTCGATCTGTTCTCAGCAATCACCGAAAAGGGAAAGAACTCATGATACTGGAAAGTTTGCCGACCGGGCCGTTGCAGGTCAATTGTTATATTGTCGGCTGCGATATTACACATCAGGCAGTGGTTATCGATCCGGGCGGTGACGTTGAACAGATTTTCGAAATATTGAAAAAACATGATTTGACCCTGCAGATGGTCATCAATACGCACGGTCATTTTGACCATATCGGTGGTAATCGACAGCTGCTGGAAGCGACCGGGGCTGAACTTTTGCTGCATCAGGCTGACAGCCAATTGCTTGGGCTTGCCGGTGAACATGCGGCAATTTACGGTTTAACCAGTGAAGCTTCACCGGCGCCGCAACGCTTGCTGGTTGGCGGTGAAAGTTTACAACTGGGCGAACTGCAGATTGATGTGCTGCATACCCCCGGGCATACTCCGGGCGGTATCTGCCTGCGGATCGCCGATCAAGTGATGGTCGGCGACACCCTGTTCGCCGGATCTATCGGGCGGACTGATCTGCCGGGCGGTGATCAGCAACAATTGATCGACAGTATCCGTGAGCAACTGTTACCCTTACCGGATGAAACTGTCGTTCATCCGGGACACGGCCCGGCAACAACCATAGGTCAGGAAAAGCTCTATAATCCGTTTTTGAGTTAGTTTTCATCCGGAAACGGCCCTTTTTCACAATCTCTGCGTCAATCTGCACGGTTGCTTGTGCGGCGTAGACATCTACGCCTCCGCACAACCGCTTGATTTCCTTGACCTTGAGAAAAATTGCTCGTTTCCCATACGAAAACTTCATCATGTGCATCCGGAGTTTCCGGATGAAAACAAGTTAGGTTGACGTTATGTTACAAGGCAAGACAGTTGTTCTCGGTGTCAGTGGTGGTATCGCTGTCTACAAGGCGGTCGAATTGCTGCGCCTGTTGACCAAAGCCGGTGCTCAGGTCCATGTGGTTATGACCGGAAACGCCCAACAATTTGTCACTCCGTTGACGTTTCAGACGCTCTCGGGAAATCCGGTTCATAC
Organism: Desulfuromonadaceae bacterium; assembly: GCA_030595055.1. Classification (GTDB taxonomy): domain Bacteria; phylum Desulfobacterota; class Desulfuromonadia; order Desulfuromonadales; family Geopsychrobacteraceae; genus Malonomonas. The sequence continues at coordinate 585 of JAUVEB010000038.1, read as the reverse complement.
CGACCTGTTCAGCCTTTATCAGGAACAGGAGATCGGCCATATTTCCCTGGCGGACCGTGCCGACCTCTTTATTCTGGCTCCGGCAACCGCCAACCTGATCGGCAAAATTGCTCAGGGCTTGGCGGACGATCTGCTGAGCACCAGCGTCATGGCGACCAAAGCTCCGGTTCTGGCCGTGCCGGCCATGAATACCAATATGTACGAAAATCCCCTGTACAAGCGGAATGAAAAAATCCTGCTTGAGCATGGTTATCATGTGCTGGAACCGGCGACGGGGAGCCTGGCCTGCGGCTGGGAAGGTCAAGGAAAACTGCCCGCTCCGGAGACCATTTTAGAAACAGCAGAGGCGGTGCTGGCACCTAAAGATCTGCTCGGCTGTCACATCTTGTTGACTGCCGGGCCGACGCGTGAAGAGATCGATCCGGTTCGCTATCTGACAAACCATTCTTCCGGGAAAATGGGTTATGCTGCTGCTGCTGTAGCGGCGCGGCGGGGAGCCACGGTGACTCTGGTTTCCGGTCCGACAAACCTGACCGTTCCGACCGGGGTGAAGTGTGTCCCGGTTTGTTCAACCGGGGAGATGCG
>JAUVEB010000053.1 GCA_030595055.1 Desulfuromonadaceae bacterium | reverse complement strand
CTGCCGCCAATAACGTGGTCAAAACATTGATATTCAACAACAACCACTACTATTTCATCAATGAAAAAATAAAGGTGACAGCACAGCATAGATTCTATACCGCTGATGGATGGACCAAAACTAAAGACTTGAAGATAGGCGACAAAATCCAGCTTTCCGACGGTGCTTTTGAAGAGATCATCTCCAAAGAGAGGTTTCCGGCAGATCTGACAGTCTACAATTTAGACATTGCAGACAACCATAACTTTTTCGTTTCAGCCGATGGAAAGAACGGCTACCTTGTTCACAACTGTGGCGGAGGTGGCAAGTAATCTAGGTGACGGATTACGGTAACATCATGTAAAAAAAGGTATTCCATTTTTCAAATATGGTTAAATGAAAAGGCAGCATAAGTCATCATGCTGCCTTTTCGTCAGACAGCGTAATGTTCCCAAAATGAGAAAAACGGATTGACAGGACTTGTTGTTTTATCCGGAAAGCGTCACGAATATCCATCATCCCGCCGTGCTTGGCTCTCAAAACGGGTAAATTCCCCGCGGAAGGTTAAATGTACCGTGCCGATCGGCCCGTTTCGCTGCTTACCGATAATGATTTCAGCATCCTTGTCATGCCCCTTCTCGCAGGTCTTCTCTCGGCTTTTACAATCTTCGCAATAAACCGCCTCACGATAGACGAACATGATCACGTCGGCATCCTGCTCGATGGCACCTGATTCGCGCAAGTCGGCCATCATCGGTCGCTTGTCGGTACGACTCTCCAGTGAACGGTTCAGCTGTGAGAGGGCGACAACCGGCAGCTGCAGTTCTTTGGCCAGGGCTTTGAGAGAACGGGAAATTTCGGAGATTTCCTGTTGCCGACTTTCCGGATTGCTGCCACTCATCAACTGCAGGTAATCGACAATAACCAGCCCCAGCCCATGTTCGGCTTTCAGCCGGCGAGCCTTGGAACGCAGCTCAAGTACCGTAATGGCCGGGGTATCATCGATAAAAATCTCTGCCTCGTTGAGTTGACCGGCGGCCATGGTCAGCTTCGGCCAGTCCGATTCACCAAGATGTCCGGTCCGCAACCGCCCGGCGTCAACCTTGGCCAGCGAGCAGAGCATCCGTTGAACCATCTGCTCTTTACTCATCTCCAGCGAGAAGATCACTGCCGAAACTTTCGTTTCGGCATGAATTGTCGCATACTCGACCAGATTCAGGGCAAAAGCGGTCTTTCCCATCGACGGCCGACCGGCAATCACCACCAGATCACTCGACTGTAAGCCGGCAGTCATTTTATCGAGATCGTGATAACCGGTCGGCACCCCGGTAACCAGTTCTTTACGTTCAAAGAGTTTTTCGATCGACTTGAATGTGTCTTTCAAAATCTCCCGCACCGGGTAATAGGACGGTCGAATACGATTCTCGGAAATCTCGAAAATCGATTTTTCCGCCTGGTCGAGAATTTCCTCCATATCGCCCCCCTCGTAACCACGGGTGACAATATCGGTTGAGACCTCGATCAGCTTGCGAGCCACCGATTTTTCTTTGACCAGTTTACAATAATAAGCAATGTTGGCCGCCGTCGGCACGTAGTCAACCAAGGTCGCCAAGTAGGCACCGCCACCAACCGCTTCCAGGTCATTGTGCGCCTTGAGCTCAGCGGTAACTGTCACCAGGTCAGCAGGTTCACTTTTTTCCGAAAGTGAAATCAACGCCTTGAAGATCTTTCGATGACTCTCGCGATAAAAATCGTCTGGCAGCAGAAATTCAAGTGCCCGGTTAAGTGCTTCATTTTCCAGCAGCACCCCACCGAGAACGGACATTTCGGCTTCCAGATTCTGCGGTGGCAAACGATGGCTGTGGCTTTCTTCCATAAAAACTCCTGAACAAAAAAACAAGCCCGCAGAATATCAGAGTCAGCTGAAATAAAAAAGGCGGAAGGTTGTCAGCCTACCGCCTCTCACACTGCAATTGCAGCATACAAGAATCGTTTCGACTATTTTACAAAAGTCAGCTGCTCATTCGACAGATCCAGCTGACGATAGAAGCAACTAGCACGAGTCGCCCCGGTTGCCGGATCTTTGGTGTGACAGGCGCCGCCGCCCTGGGGTTCGACACGATAAATCAAGGCATCCTGATCGCAGTCGGTGAGGATTTCAACGATCTTCAGAAAATCCCCCGACGTCTCCCCCTTGGTCCACAACTCATTGCGCGAGGTTGACCAGAAGGTCGCCATCCCTTTTTGTAAAGTGGTGGCAAAGGCTTCGGCGTTGACGTAGGCAAGCATCAGGATGCGGCCATCACCGGCATCCTGCACAACCGCCGGCACATAACCACCCCGTTTTTCAAAATCGATGCGCAGCTCTGCGCCCTCTTCCAACAATTTTTTATCCATGATTTAACTCCTGAAATGTCTGTTTGAATTTAAAAGCGCCGGGCCTTCACCATCTCCTGAGTGAAAACCTTCGGTGCCGGAACCGGAACTATGCCGTCGACACCAAGCCGTAACAGCTTCGGTGCCAGGATATTCAGTTCGGATTCCCGAATCACCACCGCAACACTGCGCCAGGCCTCATCAACCACCGGGCTGACCGTCGGCGAAACCACCGAAGGCAGCATCTGCTCAACCTCGCTCAGCACCGCCGTCGGCACATCCATAAAAACCATATAAACCGGCTCCCGCTCCGCCTGCAGTACGGCATCGATACAGATGCGGATATCTTCCATCTTCTCCAGCTTGGCGGCATCCGTGATGGCTTTCCGGTTGGCGATCAACTGCGGGTTGGAGGTAAAAAGTTCTGCGACAATGATGTTGCCGTTGGCTTTCAACGTTGCACCGGTTTCGGTGATATCGGTAAAGGCATCCGATTCCCCCATCATCACCTTGGCTTCGGTTTTCCCCTCACTGCGCAGAATCTGGATATCTTCGACACCGTAAAGTTCGGCCATCCGCCGTTTGGTCAGGTTCGGCAGTTCCGTGGCGATAATCTTGCCCTTACAGTCTTCCGGCGACTCGATTCCCATCTCCGGGCGGGTCGCCAGAACCAGGCGTGACGGTTGATTGGTGTACTTGGAAAAAATGAAATCCCCGAGCACTTCGACCTGATCTTCCATCCCGGCCTCAAAGATGTAATCCTTGCCGGTAATCCCACAATCGACGATACCGTCCCTGACCTTCTGCGGCATCTCCTTACGATCCAGCACCCGGAAAACCACGTCTTTGTCATAGGGACCGGTCAATTCATACTGCCGCCCTTTTTTTAAGGGTCGACCGGACTTTGCCAATAATCGTAAAACCTGTTCGTTGAGACTTCCTGACGGAATCCCGAAATAAAGCACTCCCTCTTTTTTCCCGTAAGACATAACAATCTTTCCTTTGTCAGTATGCGTTCCAAACAGCTGTGTTTCTGTTCCCCGGCAAATCAATTTGCCGCATTCTGCCAACAACCCGGCAAAACATCAAACTTTTTGCGAGTGCATCATAGTTTGAATCTCAGAATAAACCCTGACCCTATTGTTCCTGAATTCAGCGGATGGTTCCACCCCTTCAACCGATAAAAAAAGGGCAAGACATTTCGTCTCCCCGATTATCAGCAACAGGAAGCAACCCATAATAGCTAAAAAAAGCGTAACTGTTCAGCAAGATGTGTTGGTGATGCCCATGGAAAGGGTGTCTGTCGCCCGGATGGCGACAGTCAAGCCCCAAGGATGGGTTCATGCGGCCCTTGGAATGGGCAGCACCAACACATCAGCACCCGTTCTGAATAGTTACAAAAAAGCGTGTGAATGCTTCAACAATTCGGGGAATATCAACTCCGGAGATATCAAGATGGGTGACCAGTCGCAGGTTTGTTCCCGTCGGGATGATAATCTGTTGAGCCTTTAAATGGGCCTTCAATTCCTCAGCAGTGCCTGGGGGGACCTGCACGAAAACCATGTTGGTCTGGTTTTCTTCCCGGAGCACTCGAATCGCCGCAATTTTTTCCAACCCCTGGGCTAAGTCTGCCGCATTCTGATGATCTTCTGTCAGCCGGTCAAGATTATTCTCAAGAGCATAGATTCCTGCCGCCGCCAGGATTCCAGCTTGTCGCATACCACCACCGACAACCTTTCTCCAGCGCCGTGCCTTGTTGATCAACTCCCGTCGGCCACAGAGAACCGAGCCGACCGGGGCTCCCAGCCCTTTGGACAGACAGAGGGAAACCGTATCGAACGGCTTGGTGATTTCGGCAACGGAGACACGATGAAAAATCGCCGCATTGAAAACCCGGGCGCCATCCAGATGCAGGCCAAGTTGTTGTTCGTCAGCAAACTCCCTGGCCCGCTGCAGATAACTCATGGGAAGAGCCTTGCCCCCCTGAGTATTCTCCAGGCTGAGCAGTTTGGTTCTGGCATAGTGTGAATCATCCGGCTTGATGTACGCTCTGACCTTGTTCAGGTCGAGGGAACCATCAGCGGAAAAATCGATCGGTTGCGGTTGAATCCCACCGAGGATTGCCGCACCACCGCCCTCGTATTTGTAATTATGCGCCTGCTGCCCGGCGATATATTCATCGCCGCGTTCACAATGAACCAACAGGGCCAGCAGGTTTCCTTGAGTCCCGCTGGGCACAAACAGGGCGTCATCCATCCCGGTCATCTCTGCCGTGAGAGCCTCCAATCTATTGACGGTGGGATCTTCGCCGTAGACATCATCACCGACCTCTGCGTTAGCCATCACTTGCCGCATCGCCCCACTCGGCAAGGTGACCGTATCACTTCTTAAATCAATCGGTTTCATCAGCGTTCCTGTTGACATGTTTTCCTGCACAGCCCGCTCTTTCGGCATCAGCACCCGACATTTTTAGTCTTCAAGATATATGGTTTTTCTGATATAGTCACAGCGAAGATTTGCCATTATGACCGATTACACAAACATAAAGGAAACAGTTTCATGTCTTTTTTAAGCCGCATATTCAAACGTCAGATAAACGAACCTGAATTAACCGCCCCGCCACAACCATTGCCGGAACGGAATGATCTCTGCTGGTGCGGCAGTGGTCAAAAGTATAAAAAATGCCACCTTGAAGCGGATCAAGAGCAACTGACTAAAATCCGTGAGAAGGAACTGGCGACGAAAGCTCGTCGTTCAGCCTTTCGCTGAGGGCCGAACTGCTGAAACCCCGTGCGGGTTTCCAATTCCCCAGTTTTTTTTGGCAGCACGACAAAGGCCCAACCGAAAACGGTTGGGCCTTTGTCGTACAGTTCAATTTTCACAACTATGTTGCTTAATGTCCAGCCATGATTGCTTCAACATCGGATTTCACATCACCGATCGGTTTGATATCGAAGTTCTCAACCAGAACCTTGACCACGTTCGGAGACAGGAAGGCCGGCAATGTCGGTCCCAGGCGAATCCCCTTAACGCCAAGATAAAGCAGCGCCAACAGAACGATTACAGCCTTTTGCTCATACCAGGCAATATCGTAGGAAATCGGCAGATCGTTGATATCATCCAGCTCGAAAACCTCTTTCAGTTGCAAGGCGATGTAGGCCAGAGAGTAAGAATCGTTGCACTGACCGGCATCCAGAACCCGTGGGATACCATCGATGTCGCCAAGCTTCAGCTTGTTGTAACGAAATTTGGCACACCCGGCGGTCAGGATGACCGTGTCCTGCGGCAGTTCTTCCGCCACTTCAGTGTAATAGCTCCGACTGGCATGACGGCCATCGCAACCGGCCATGACCACGAAGCGCTTAATGGCTCCGGACTTGACTGCGGCAACCACTTTATCCGCCAGTGCCATCACCTGGGCATGAGCAAAGCCACCGACGATTTCACCAGTCTCAATCTCAACCGGTGATGCACAGGCTTTGGCTTTTTCGATAATTGCTGAAAAATCTTTGCTGCCCCCCTCGGGACGATCTTCAATATGGGTGACACCCGGCCAACCCGCCATGCCGGTGGTGTAAATGCGATCTTTATAAGCATCCTTGACCGGGGTAATGCAGTTGGTGGTCATCAGGATCGGACCGTTAAAAGAAGTAAATTCTTTATCCTGCTGCCACCAGGCGTTACCGTAGTTGCCGACAAAATGGTCGTATTTCTTGAATTCCGGATAGTAGTTGGCCGGCAGCATTTCACTGTGGGTATAAACGTCAACACCGGTTCCTTCAGTCTGCTTGAGCAACTCTTCCATATCTTTCAGGTCGTGGCCGGAGATCAGGATGCCGGGGTTGTTATGTACACCGAGATTGACTGTGGTAATTTCCGGATTGCCGTAGGTCGAGGTATTGGCTTCATCGAGCAGAGCCATGGCAGTCACGGCAGTTTCACCGCACTTCAGCACCAGACCGACCATCTCATCGACACTCAGATCCTTAGTCGTTGAAACCAGCGCCGAAACTATAAATTCATAAATTTCCGACTTCTCAAAACCGAGCAGAGCAGCATGATCGGCATAGGCCGCCATCCCCTTGAGCCCATAAATGAGCAGTTCCCGCAGAGAGCGGACATCTTCATTGGGCTGTGAAAGGACGCCGACAGTCGCAGCCTTGGCGGCAAATTCAGCCTCGGAACCATTCCAGTTGACCGCATCTTCGTCACTGCTGAAACCGATTGCTGTTTTCAGAGCGTCCCGCTTGGCAATCGACTCTTTGATCAATTCAACAAAACGGGCATTATCAAAGTTTGCGTTGGTAATGGTCGCAAACAGAGCCCGGCTGATAAACAATCCGATTGAATCGTCCAGCTTATTCTGCCGTTTAGCTTCATCGGCAACAACAGCCAAACCCTTCAAAGTGAAAACCAGCAGATCCTGCAGATTGGCGGTATCCTCTTTTTTGCCGCAGACGCCGACAATATTACAACCGGTCCCCTTGGCTGTTTCCTGACATTGGTAACAAAACATGCTCATAGTTTTAGCTCTCCTTGTGTGGGTGAGATATGTATGTTCGTGCTTCCGGACAATGCCACAGTCAGTTATAGAAAAAATTGACCTATATCAATCTCTGATAAAAACTGTCAGATTTCCTGAAAAGGGATCAAAAAGAGTTTAGCAGATCGAAATCATTTGGAAAGAATCGACAGAAAATTTGAATCCCGAGCAAAAAACTCATGAATATTTTCGGTTTCTTGATCTGCGTCAATTGCACAATATTTTCTCCTGTATATACTGGCGCCACTCAACAAGGAGAAGGACTATGACCATAGAAACCCTACATAAAGATATGACCGTTAAAGATGTCCTGGAGCTCTGGCCGGAAACCCTGGAGGTTTTCATCGCCAACGGCTTCGAAAGTTTCCGTGACGAAAAACAGCGGAGCAGTGTCGGCGCCTTCCTCAAACTGGAACGAGCAGCCCAAACGAAAAAATACGACCTGGGAAATTTCCTCGGACTGCTGCAGGACAAGATCGACGAGCAGCAGAGCCAGGTCGACGTGACCATGAAACAGACCCGGAAGAGCGACAGTGAAGTGTGCGTTTCCGGTCTGCTCCCCTGTCCGGTCCGACTGCCGCTGCTGGAAGGTTTTGATGCCTTCATCGAAAACTACTCGGCGGAAACCGGCATCAAGGTCAGCTACAAATTGGAAGCAGCCTCGGTCGGCGCCGACTGGATCGAGGAGAATATCAAGGGGATCGAAGACCCGGCAGAGCTGCCGGATGTCTTCCTCTCGGCGGGCTTCGAGACCTTTTTCGATCAAAAAACCATCGGTCGTTTCAAGGATCAGGGAGTGTTCAGCGACATCACCGGCGACGCCGTCAATGAAGACTTTTCCAGCATCCAGATCAAGGACCCGAAAAAGGACTATTCGATTATTGCCACGGTGCCCGCGGTATTCATGGTCAATCATGAAGAACGGGGTGACTTACCGATCCCGCGTCGCTGGGCCGACTTGCTCGAACCGGAATTCGCCCGGAACGTCGCCCTGCCGGTCGGCGACTTTGACCTGTTCAACGCTATTCTGCTGGCCCTGCACAAAGAGCACGGTGATGATGGGATCAGGAAGCTCGGTCGCAGCATGCTGAAATCGATGCATCCCTCGCAGATGGTGAAAAATGCCAAGCGGGTCGCCGAGGAAAAACCTTACGTGACAATCATGCCGTACTTTTTCACCAAGATGGCCGGAATGGTCAAAAGCCTGGAGATCATCTGGCCGGAAGATGGTGCCGTCATCAGCCCGATCTTCATGCTCACCAAGCAGGAGAGTATGGAAAAAGTCCAGCCGATCGCCGAATTCCTCGCCGGCCGGGCAGTCGGCGAGATCCTCGCGCAACGGGGGCTTTTCCCCTCGCTGCACCCGGATGTGGACAACCGATTGAACTTTGAGCATCCCTGGAAATGGGTCGGCTGGGACTATATCTATCAACAGGATATCGGTGACCTGATCCGCCACACCAACCGGATCTTCGAAGACTCGATGAATAACGTCTAGTGCCCCGTGCGGCTAATCCTGCCTTCTAATTCTGGCCCTTTTCGGCGCTGCCCGCGTTGCGCCAACTTGACTTAACGCACGGCTAGGCCTGCGTTGGCGCCGCCTTAGCAGCACCAAAAATGTCTCAGAATTCATTGACACGACTAACCGCACGGGGCACTAAAGGAGAATACCCATCATGCGCTTCCTGACGGTATCCGGCCCGCCATCCTCCGGAAAAACCTCGGTCATCCTGCGGGTCATCGAAGCACTGCAGGCCCGACAGAGGAAGATCGGCGTGGTCAAATTCGATTGCTTGCTGACTGAAGACGATCAGCTCTATGCGAAAAAGGGCGTACTGGTAAAAAAGGGGCTCTCCGGCGCCCTCTGCCCCGACCATTATTTTGTCAGCAATATCGAAGCCTGTGTCTCCTGGGGACACGAAAACGACTGCGAATATCTGATCAGCGAGAGTGCCGGACTCTGCAACCGTTGCTCACCACATATCAATGAAATCACCGCCGTCTGCGTCATCGACAACCTGAGCGGGATCAATACCCCGCGCAAAATCGGCCCGATGTTGAAATCAGCGGATATCGTCGTTATCACCAAAGGGGATATCGTCTCCCAGGCCGAGCGGGAGGTCTTCGCTTCGCGAGTCAAGCAGGTCAATCCCGGCGCCATCATCATGAACATCAACGGCATTACCGGTCAGGGAGCCTTCGAGCTGACCAGCCTGTTTGAGGACGCCTCGGATATCGAAACTCTGAAAGGCAAAACCCTGCGTTTCTCCATGCCTTCGGCTCTTTGCTCCTACTGCTTGGGAGAAACCCGCATCGGTGAAGAATACCAAACCGGCAATATCCGCAAGATGGATATCTGATAGATAGGACCGAACCGGATGAATTATTACGACCTGCTCCCACGACCGCTCAGCGAATTACTTGAGGAGCACCCCTATATCGTGGATTTTCTGAGTTCTTTCGGCCTGGAGGTCGAGGCCGGCCCCACAACCCTGCAGGGCTATCTCGAAAATCTCGACCTCGATCTACTGGAAGATCTGGGCGTCGGTGCCGAACAGTTGCAACAGAGCCTGCACGATTTTATCAACGGCATGCTGGCTCTCGATGATCCCCTCGATAAGGTCAACTCGTTGACCCTGATCGGCGGTTTCGACAAGTCGGGCACGGCAGAAAACCTGGAACTGACCCTGAAACCGGGCGAGATCATCTGCATCGTCGGACCGACCGGCTCCGGCAAGAGCCGCCTGCTGGCGGATATCGAATGGGTCGCTCAGGGAGACACCCCGACCGGCAGAAAAATTCTCATCAATGGCGAGGTTCCGGACAGCAAGTGGCGCTTTTCCACCGAGCACAAACTGGTTGCCCAGCTGTCGCAGAACATGAACTTCGTCATGGACCTGTCCGCCGAAGAGTTCGTTCGCATGCACGCCGAGAGCCGTCTGGTGACCGAACCGGAGAAAAAGGTCGAGATGATTCTCAAGCAGGCCAACGAACTGGCCGGCGAGACCTTTTTGCCCGACACCCCGGTCACCTCCCTCAGCGGGGGCCAGTCGCGGGCGCTGATGATCGCCGATATGGCATGTCTGAGCAAATCGCCAATTGTACTGATCGATGAGATCGAGAATGCCGGGATCGATCGCAAAAAGGCCCTGGATCTGTTGATGCGCGAGGAAAAAATTGTCCTCATGGCAACCCATGACCCGATCCTCGCACTGATGGGCGACAAACGTCTGGTGATCAAAAACGGCGGGATCGCCAGAATTATCGAAGCAAGCGATGCGGAACGTAAAAATCTGATCGCCCTGGAAGAATTGGATAACCAGCTACTCGCACTACGGAATCGCATCCGTTCGGGCGAAACCTTGGAAAACATATAAAGGAGAAACTATTCAGAACGGGTGCTGATGTGCTGGTGCCGCCCATTCCAAGGGCCGCAGGAACCCATCCCTGGGGCTTGACTGTCGCCATCCGGGCGACAGACACCCCTTCCATGGGCATCACCAGCACATCTTGCTGAACACTGAACGGTTACTAAAGGAGATAAATAATGCATGACGGTTGCAGTGGAAGCGTTGGTGACGGTGCCAAAGTCGTCGACAAGTTACGGATGATGGGTTTCAGTCAATACGGGATGCCGGAGCCGGTGGAAATCGGCTGCGAAGGTTGCCGGTCAACATTCATGATGGAAACCCTGGAAGCCAGATGCCCGAACTGCGGCATGGTCTATGGTGTCACTCCCTGCCATGCCGGCGATGCCTCAGGGATCAAGGCCGCCGGAATCGACTACTGATAAACTCACACGATATCGAAATTATTCAGTGCTATCGGGGAGATAGATTGCCGCCGCCTCTTTGCCGTGGATCTGGAATCTCTGCCGGTGAATAACCTGAGAAAACCGACGTCGCTCACAGTGACACCGGAAGAACGGCCATCAGGAAAATACCCTGGACAGTTGACGAAAAAAGGCTGACAACGCGCATGCTGTCAGCCTTTTTTCATTCTCAAATTTGCGCGAGAAGAATTAAGCCTCTTCCTCGGCAGTGACAACCACCTTCAACTCGGCAACCACACCGGCATCCAGTTTTACATTGACAACATGCTCGCCGAGCGACTTGATCGGCTCGACCAATTGAATCTTTTTACGATCAATCCCAATACCGGCCTCTTGGAGTTTGGCTTCCAGGTCCATCGAAGTAACCGAACCGAACAGCTTGCCTTCTTCACCGGCACGCTGTGAAAATGCACAGACCACTCTTTCGATCCGGGCCTTGACGGCTTCGGCATCCTTGGTCACTTTTTCCAGTTTGTGGGCCAGTTGGCGCTTCTGGTGGTCCAGTTCTTTGACGTTGCGCTCGTTGGCAACAATCGCCAGTCCCTTGGGAACCAGGTAGTTGCGAGCATAACCCGGTTTGACGACAACCTGGTCACCGATCACACCGAGCCCGTCGACATTCTCTTGCAGAATAATATTGACACTCATGAGTTTCCTCCGTATCAGAACGAGTTTTAAATATCTTTTTTCCGGGGGCGACGGAAGTCGATCCAAAGATCGAAAACCCCGACACCGGTAATAATCAGCGGCAAAGGATTAAGAATAAACAGCAGCGCGTAAATCAACCCTTTGATGGGTGGCGAATACGCCTTTCGCTGCAAAAAGCTGCTGACAACGGCCAACCCCTGTAAAAAGTAGAGAGGAAGCAAAACCGCCAGCAGGTTACGACCCGTCAAAGCCAACACCTCAAAAGGTGCCAGCAGGGCAAAGCCGGAGAGGATCAAAATCCAGATCAAGCCGGCCGGCAGGCGCCAGCTGACAAATGACGTTCCGGCAATCAGGTAATGATTCTTTTTCAAGCGCTGCAGAATCAGCAGGCAGAGAGCCTGAACCACCAGCGCTCCAGCCAGATAAAGTCCGTAAAAACTTTTCTGGATGAAGCCGGCAAGCCCGTCGATAATTCCCTGCATCTCCAGCAGCTGCGACTCGCTGAACCCCGAGTCGCGATAGATCAGCATTGCCTGGTCGACCTCCGCCTGAATCAGCTGATCAACCAGCAGTTCAAAGCGAATTTCGCTACCCTGAATCACCATCAACGCCATCATCGAGCTGACCAGCGCTGACCCGACAACCGAGAGAAAAACCGCCCGATCCCAGGGTTGCCGCTGCTGCAACAAAAACGGCAACAGTAAAGAACCGATCCCGAAAAACCCGAGGTAGGTCGCCAGGGTATAAACCGGCGCCAGTTGCAATAGCAGCAAACTGACAACCACGACAACCACAATACCGGTCCGGAGACCGTAACGCATACTCAGATAAGCAGCGGCAACAGGAGTCAACAGATTCAGGATCGCTCCACCGGGACCAAGCCAGTTGATCCCCAGCAAACAAACCAGTGTCACACCAATGCCGGCCGCCGTCAGTAGTGCCGCTTGCCCCTTCATCGCCTGCGCTATCTCAACCCTTAGCGGACAGCGTGTGACTGGGTGTAGGGCAACAGGGCAATTTGCCGGGCGTTTTTGATGGCCTCAGCAATCTGCCGTTGATGTGAAGCGCAAGTCCCGGAAATCCGGCGCGGCACAATCTTGCCCCGTTCCGACAGGTAGTAGCGCAGATTGTTAACATCTTTATAATCGATCGTAGCCCCTTTATCTGCGCAGTAACGGCAGATTTTCCGACGGCCGAAACGACGGCGCGGAGCAGCTGAAGATGATGGACGACTTGGTCTTTCGTATGCCATGAATATTCTCCTCGGTTGCTATCTTGTTTACGCTTTTTCTTCAGCAGGAACTTCTTCCACAACAACGGTCTCTTCGGCAGGAGCCTCTTCAACAACAAACTCCCCCGCAAAACGCACTGTCAGAAAACGCAGCACCTTCTCATCCAGCCGCAGGCGACGCTCTAATTCAGCAATCACTTCCGGGCCGGCACAGAACAGGGTCTGCACATAGCAACCGCGCTCAACCTTTTTGATCGGATACGCCAGTTTACGGACGCCCCAGTTGTCCAGTTTGTGGATCTCAGCACCTTGGTCGGCGAGAACCTTCTGGAATTTATCCACCAGGGCAGTCAGCTCATCGCCGACCACATCCGGATGGATGATGTAGATTGATTCGTAATTTCTCATCAGTGTTTCTCCTCTCGGATTAACAGCCCCGGACACTACCCCGGAGCAAGGATCTGCCTGAAACCCCCGTGGCCTCAGACGAAACAATAGCTTTTAGCACAGTCGCCCAATCGATTCAAGACTTTTTGGGGAAACTTATGAAAC
>JAUVEB010000159.1 GCA_030595055.1 Desulfuromonadaceae bacterium | reverse complement strand
GCGATCATCAAGCCCTTCAAGCTTGATGAAGTTAAAGAAGCGTTGAATGAAATTGGAATTCAGGGGATTACCGTCAGCGAGGTCAAAGGTTTCGGTCGCCAGAAGGGGCATACCGAACTTTATCGTGGGGCCGAGTACGTTGTTGATTTTATTCCCAAGATCAAGATGGAAATTATTGTTTCAGATGATCTGGTTGCCCAGGTCGTCGATACCATTGCCGAGGCAGCGAAGACCGGGCGGATTGGTGACGGCAAGATCTTTGTGACACCGATTGACGAAGTGGTACGGATTCGGACCGGGGAACGGGGTGAAGACGCTCTGTAATTTTAGTTTCAACCTTTTATCTGACAAGGCAGCTTGTGCCTGCTGAAATTATTTTTTAAAGGAGAAAAATCAATGACACCAAGTGAAGTCGTCCAGTTTGCCCATGATAACGATTGTCAGTTTATCGATTTTAAATTTCTTGATTTTGTCGGTATCTGGCAGCATTTCACCACCCCGATTCGCGAATTCAGCGAAGAGACGTTCGAAGAAGGTATCGGCTTTGATGGATCTTCTATTCGAGGCTGGCAGCCAATTCACAACTCAGACATGTTGATCATGCCCGACCCCGGCACCGCCAAGATCGACCCCTTCGTCGAAATGACAACCCTGAGCCTGATCTGTAACATTATCGACCCGATTACCCGTGAAGGTTACACCCGTGATCCTCGGTTCATCGCCCAGAAGGCTGAAGCCTATCTCAAGTCGACAGGTATTGCTGATACTGCTTACTTCGGTCCCGAGCCTGAGTGTTTCGTCTTTGATGATGTCCGTTACGCGTCCACCACCAATGAGTCATTCTACTCCGTTGATTCCGTTGAAGGGATCTGGAACACCGGCCGCGAGGAGTTCCCGAACCTGGGTTACAAGCCGCGTCACAAGGAAGGCTACTTCCCCTGTGCACCGACCGATAGCATGGTTGATCTGCGTAATGAGATGATGACTGTTCTGCAGCAAAATGGTCTGCATATTGAGTGTGGGCACCACGAAGTTGCCACCGGCGGTCAGGTTGAAATCGATATGCGTTTCGACAGCCTGCTGCAGATGGGCGACAACTTGCAGTGGTTCAAGTACATCATCAAGAACGTTGCTTTCCGTAACGGAAAAACCGCCACTTTTATGCCGAAGCCGATCTACAATGATAACGGTTCCGGTATGCACTGCCATCAGTCCCTATGGAAAGAGAACAAGAACCTCTTTGCCGGTGACGGCTACGGTGGCCTGTCGAAGATGGCGATGTATTATATCGGTGGCATCATGAAGCACGCCAAGGCTCTCTGTGCTTTCACCAACCCGACAACCAACAGCTACAAGCGACTTGTGCCAGGCTATGAAGCTCCGGTCAATCTGGCTTATTCCAACCGTAATCGTTCCGCTTCCCTGCGGATTCCGGTCACCAACAATGAAAAAGGCAAACGGGTTGAGTACCGTACACCCGATGCTTCTGCTAACGGTTACCTGGCCTTTGCCGCTCAGTTGATGGCAGGTCTCGACGGCATTGAGAACAAAATTGATCCGGGGCAACCGCTCGATAAAGATATCTACGGTCTTTCCCCTGAAGAATTAGAAGATATCCCAACCGTTGCTTCTTCACTGGAAGACGCTTTGATCCATCTGGAAAACGATCGCGATTTTTTGCTCAAAGGTGATGTTTTCACTGACGATGTCATTGATATGTGGATTAGCTACAAGCGAGAAGCAGAAGTTGATCCTGTCCGGATGCGTCCTTGTCCGGAAGAGTTTGCACTTTATTTTGATTGCTGAATCAACTTCAGATTCTCGCAACAGCAAAAAGGCCCTTGGCGTTCAGCCAGGGGCCTTTTTGCGTTATCGGGAGAAAGGTTGTAACTATTCAGAATGGGTGCTGATGGTTTGGTGCCGCCCATTCCAAGGGCCGCCGATTGAATAAATACCTGGCATCCCCCGGGCTTGACTGTCGCCATCCGGGCGACAGTCACCCGTTCCATGGGCATCACCAGCACCTCTTACTGAACAGTAACGGTAACTATTCAATATTATCAGATCAGGAGAAAAAACGTCTGCCATTCCTTAAGTGCTGCTATCGGGGATCCAGTCTTTCTATCTTTTAAACTTTGGATTCCGGCTGAAATCCTGTCGGAGTGACAGTCTTTTGAATTGTGCTGAATAGTTACCAGTTAAGAAAGGTTTTTATTTTGAAACGTGGCGGCTAACTGTCCCGATGAGATCGGTACTCAAAAACATTCACTGCGGACAAAAAAGCGGCCTCATCGTCATTGATGAGGCCGCATATTATAACACTCAGGATTTTATTATGATCACTTATTTCACTGGCAGATCATGAACGTCCAAGTGACAATCGAGACACTTCGGGAACATCGCCATGAGCTTTTTGTTGTGCGATGCAGGAGTCTCGTGGCAGTTGCTGCAGGCAGGTATCAGCCCGTGTTCCGTATGACATTCTGCACAACCGACCTCTCCATGTTTACTTGGCGTTCCATCCCAAGTGGCGTAAACATCCGAGTGGCAGGCGTCACAGGTTTTCAAGTCAACATCGGCTGCCAAGGCAATTGTCCGCGGTTGGTGCACCGGGTGACATTGCATGCAGGTGGCCTCAGCTTGGGTCGCAAAATGTGGTTCGTGACATTCTGCACACACGGGAATATAACCGTGTCGGCTGTGGTGGCAACTGTTACATGCCTGTTCTGTGTGCTTGCTGGGGAATTTCTGTAATTCAGTTGCCTCCGGTCCATGGCAGTCAGAACAGATCCCCTCCAACCTGTGAGTCATCGGGACACGTTTGGGTGCATGCGGGTTTTCATGGCAGTTGATACATTCAATATGTTTATCCCCATGCGGCTGACCGTGACAAGTGGCACATAGAGGCATGATTTCCGCGTAGTTATTTCTCTGTGGATTATAAGCATGGAAGACTTCATGACATTCACGGCAGTCAAACTGGTGTTTACCGCCAGACAGTTTCAGGTCACGGAAATGCCGAGTGTGGCACTGACCACACTGGTCTACTCTCAGTGGTATTGGCTCCGCTGCATAGAGTGAGGTATCGATTGCGGGTAAATTGTCCCGCATCGCCGCTTGCTGGGCTGAAGCTGTCCCGGCAACCAGCAGGGTTGCTGCAATAAGTACCATCATGCTGATAGTAATTAGCTTTTTTGTCCGTATGTGGTTGCTCATTTGTCTATCCTGTTGAGTTGTTTAGCTTCCCGTGCGGAAATTTATTCGGTTCATCCGGAAACTCCGGATGAACCGAATGCAGTCGCTAAAAATTGTTCAGATCATGAGCAGTGTTGTGACAGCTGCCGCATTCCGGGAACTTGCTATGTATTCCTGCTGCGTGGGGCAGATCGTGACAATCGCTACACAGAGGAACCATTTTGTGTGTGTCGGTGTGGCAGCTTACGCAAGCGACATCATGATGCAGGGTTTTGCTTGCCATAAGCTGGTCATTGGCATCTTCGTGACAGGCAGCGCAGAGAATGTTTTGCGTGCTGTCCGAATAATTGAGAAGCAATGGCTGGTGAACCTCGTGGCAGGTTGCGCAGTCGTTGTCGACCATTTGCTCAGAGTGGGGTTCGTGGCAGACGGAGCATTGCGGAATTGCCCCGTGGGTGTCTGCATGACAGAAGTTACAGGAAACCTCGGTATGTGCACTCGGGTTTGCAACCAGTTGTTCGTTTTGCTCGGTGTGGCAGGTTAAACATTCAGCTTTCAGCTCACCTTCGAGGACAATACGCATCGGTTGGTGCGGGTTGTGACAGATCATGCAGTTTGTCAGCTCATAGTGTGCGGTTCCTGAGTGACATACGCTGCAGGCCGGGATATTGGCAGGACTGCTGGGACGGTGTCCGGTATGGCATTCCAGGCAGTCGATTGCATCTTTGTGCGCGGCACCGGCCTCATCAATTTCGCGTGGTTGAAGCTCATGACACTTGGCACAATCATCGACACTCAATATCGGCTCAGCGAGTGCGCTGCCTGCGAAGATCATCAGCCCGCAAAAAAGGACTGCAAGCAGTGTGGACAGATAGGTTACCGATTGCTTTTGCATTTTGCCTCCTGATTCTTTGTGGAAGGGCCATATAATGGATATCAGCATGGCTACGAATAATTTAATAACAGATAACAAAGTTCTAACGAGGAATGAGGGAGATCCCGGAGAACTCTGACAACATATATGAATGCAGTATATAGCAAGGCTGAGGGTGTATTTCAAGCTCTTTCTGAATTTGTAACATCTTGGTTATCTGGATGTTTTCATGTTTTCATAAAAGGTGAGAAGACATGCAAAGATGTATACTGTATGCGGTTTTTTTGTGCGGAAGGTGAGGCGCCGGTTTTTACCGGCGCCTTTTATGAGATGATTTATGCGGCAGTTTTGTTAACTATATGCACATCCTGTTGAGGATAAGGAATCGATATTCCCTCTGCATCAAAGCGCAATTTGACAGCTTCCTGAATGTCAAATAGAACCGGCCAGTAGTCGTCACTCTTAACCCATGGGCGTACAGCAAAGTTGACACTGTTGTCAGCGAGTTCCAAGACTCCTATCGTCGGAGCCGGGTTTTTCAATATCCGCGCGTCGCTGTTGAGAATATCTTCGAGAACAATACGGACTTTTTTCAGATCGTCATTGTAGCTGACGCCGAAAACCAGATCGACCCGGCGGGTCTCCTTGGCGGAGTAGTTGACAATGGTGCTGCCCACAATCTGCCCATTCGGAACGGTGATTTCCTTATTATCGAGGGATTTCATTTTTGTACTGAAAATTTGCACTTCTTCAATAATACCGGTAACACCACCTGCCTCAACAAAATCTCCGACCTTGAAAGGGCGGAACAGAATCAGCATGAATCCTGCGGCAAAGTTCCCCAGGGTGCCTTGCAGCGCAAACCCGATGGCCAGGCCTGCTGCCGCAAGAATTGCGGCGAAGGAGGTTGTTTCAATACCCAACTTGCCAATTGCCGCCAGGCTGACAAAAATCATCAAGGCAGCGTAGATCATGCTTTTAGTAAATTTGACCAGAGTTTCGTCAACCTTGCTCTTGGTCATCATCTTTGCGACGCCATTTGAAAGTATGCGGGCAACAATTCGACCGACGATAAAAATGACGATTGCCCAGACAATCGGCAATCCATAACTTTGTACCAGCTCAATCAACTTGTCTGTAGAAATTTCCCCTATCTTCATCTCCATCTTCTGTCCTCCTTACGGGTGAATGTATTTAAGTGGTATTTTCGATTTTCACACTGAAATCTTCACACGGAAGATTAAAACTTTAGCGAAAGACTTTATCAGGATCTGACAGGATTGCAATCGAAGCATGACAAGTTCAGATAGCATTCTCCGAAATGAACCTTTTAACCCGTTCCATGTCCGCGGGAATGGTGACAACTTTCTTTTCGCGGG
>JAUVEB010000144.1 GCA_030595055.1 Desulfuromonadaceae bacterium | reverse complement strand
ATCGATCTCATGGGCACCGCCTTTCCCCTGCCCGGCACCGGTTCCTTCTCCTTCGCCGCCGGTGCGCACCGGCTGCTCACCGATCACCTCCCCCTCTTCGCCATCGCCGTGGCCACCACCCCCGCCGCCCTCTTCCTGTTCTAGCAAGCGGTTGTCGTGGATGAACTTCTCTTCGACGGTGGTCGGCACCACAACCACCTTATCTTCGCTGCCACGTCCCGGCTTGACCAGTTTACCGACCTTGATCTTACGCGGGAAACCATCCTCTTCACGAATTCGATCCCGTTCGAGCAGATCGTCAAGACTGCGGATACTGCTGACCAGTGACCCCTTGTCCGCTTCCATGTCGTGCAACAAGCTGAAATCATTACTGCTGTACAGATCGTTGAGCGGTGGCAGGTGCCGAACACTACGCGGATCTTCAATCAGGTGCAGACGCTCGTCCGCCAATTCGGCACGGATCGCCTCATCATCTTCCGCCAGCCTACCTTCATCCTTCAGTCTCTGGTAATATGCTTCTCTGCGCTGCCGGCTCATAATGCCCTTCAGCCTTCATCTTCCTGGGTGCAGAAATATTCAATCGTCTTCTGAGCGCAAGTGCGGCAATAACCCAGTTGGTTCAACATGGTATTGATCATCCGATCGTAGAGTTTCTGATTCTCCTCGTTGGTGCGATTGGCCAAGGCTCCGACCAGTGATCCGGCCCCGGCAATATCCGATTTGAGTCGCACATCGGTGACCGCCTTGACCAGCTCCAAGTTATCCATAAAATCATAGCCGGCATCGACCGAGATCTTTTGGCCATAGATTTTGCGGATCGAGGTGCGAAAGGTCTCACGCTGCTCCTCGATTTTCAGCCCCAAGCGCTCCTCGACACTTTGAATGAAACGCTGGTCGATCTTCAACGCCGTGAGTTCACCGGTTTGCGGGTCGCGATATTTCCACATCTTATCAGGACCAAGATTTTCCGCATCGATGCCGATGATCATATTGACGTAGTTCATCACATCCTTGCGGATCGCCTGCGGCTCATCCATATAGGCATTGAACATCTCGGTCATAATCTTTTCGCGATAGAGCCCTTTGGCTATCTTCAGATCATCGAGATACTTGGCGCGGTCATTGTTGTCGGGCACATAATCGAGGATGATCCGCTCCACGGCATGAAAGATGTCGTAAGCGAACATGCACTGTCCCTCGTTGGTCTCGGAGGATTCCACCAGCAGCTGGAGCGCCCGCCCCAGATTACGCTGACCGAGCCCTTTTTGCCCGAAACGCTTGGTGATATCCGGCTCCTGATTGAGGATATCGATCACCTCGGCCAGGGTCTTGATACTCTTCTCGCCGGCCACTTCGCCGGCCGCCAGCTTCATGGTTTCGATCGGCGTCAGCTTTTCACTGCGCGGCAGACGGCTGAGGACCACGGCGATACTACCGGCATAGTTGAGGTTCGGGTCCTGATGCAGGTCCTGCCCGGTCAGAGTCGTCTTGGTTTCACTGCCGATGGCGTAATTGGTCAGCTCACGCTGCATCAGATAGTTGGTGTTGTGCGAAATATAACTGATCCGGCAGCGATCGATGATCGGGGCCTCTTCCTTCTCGGACAGAAAACGGTTAAATTCCGCATTGTTACTGGTAGCGATGATCAGAGTATCGATCGGCCATTTGTAACCGTCGATCTCGATCATGCGATTCTGGATCACCCCCAGGTAGACCTGAACCAGATCCTTTTTGTTCTTGTAGATCTCATCGGAAAAGTGGATACCGCCACCGGCCACCCGGGCCAGCGCACCGCGGCGCAGATCGAAACGATAGGGGTTGTTGGTGTCTGTAATATGCAGCAGGCGTTGAATCGACTCCTCGCCGAGCAGGTCAATGGCGCTCGAAGTGATCTTGTCCTTGGCGGCATACTTACCGGTCACCGTGCCGAGCGATTCACTCAGCGGCACCGGGACGATCTCAATATGTTTGAGCAGACCCTCCAGTTTACCGTCAGTGTGTTGACGCAGGTCATTGAAGATATAGCTGCTGCAAGCCCCCAGCGGTCGGTAATTCTCATAAAACTCCTCGACCTGCTGATCCTTGAAAGCGAAGATCTTGGCCAGCAGTTCCTTGCTCTCACTGAGCGTTTCTCCAAGGTTCATGGCCAGAATCAACGGATCTTCATAGGTCTGCGACTCAATGGATGAAATCCGTCCGTAGCTGCCCAGTTCGTCCATGCCGACAAAGCGGAAGGTGTATTTGCGATTCCCCGGCTGCTGCAGGAATTCACGGTACTTGGTGCAGAGGTACTCAACGAGGAAAGTCTTGCCGTTGCCCGGCTCACCGACCAGCACGTAGGCCATTTCCTTCGAGGATCCCCCTTCGGCGGCATCCTTGACGAAAGAAACGAAACTGTTGATTTCGTCGTACATGCCGATAGCATGTTTGGAGCCGATGCGGAAAATCTCGAAATCATAGGTCTGACGACCGTTGACCACCACCTTGGTGATCGGTTGCGACAGGATCATCCGGGAAACACCCTGAAAGGCATTTTCAAACCGGCGCTCCCCCTGTTTAACCGCCTGCAGATGAAATTTCAGCGATAAATCGCTCTTCCGCGTCCTCGTCTGTGCCATGATTAAACCTCCCCTGGGCGGTTTTCTGAGTTTTTTGACCTGCCCGCACATTATAACATAATAATTTTTATTTTTTCGGCTACCGCAAAAAACTAATGCAAAAAATTGCCTTTCCCCCTGATTTTTTCTAAAATCCGCGGGCAACCACCCCATGTAATCAGGACAGAAAAAACCATGCTTTCCAGCGAAACCCTGGCAACCTTTTTTGCCGCGTCCATACTTCTCGGCCTTGCGCCCGGCCCGGATAATCTTTTCGTCCTGACGCAATCAGCATTGCGCGGCAAAGGAGCGGGCTTGATGGTCATGCTCGGGCTGTGTACCGGACTTATCGGTCATAGTACGGCTGTCGCCTTGGGTGTTGCCGTCATCTTCCAAACTTCCGCCGTTGCCTTCTCAATCCTCAAATATCTCGGCGCCGGGTATCTGATTTATCTCGCCTGGCAATCCTTTCGCGCCTCGGCGACGGCCATCCGGGCTGAAAACAAATCTGCCGTCAGTTTCGGCAAACTGTATTGCCGAGGCATCATCATGAACATCACCAATCCGAAGGTCTCCATCTTCTTTCTGGCGTTTCTGCCACAGTTTGCTGAACCATCGCGTGGCCCCATATCCTTGCAACTCCTGTTACTGGGCGGCGTCTTTATCATTGCCACAATTCTGGTTTTCGGTGGCATCGCCCTGCTGGCAGGGACGCTTGGCCCCTGGCTTAATCGGTCAGAAAAAACCCAGAGGGTCATGAACAAACTGGCGGGAACAATTTTTGTGGGGCTTGCCCTGAAACTGGCAACGGCAAAGCAATAAGTTGACCGACCGGGCCCACTCTACCAATCAAAGGCCGCAGGCAGGAACAAAGTCACGAAACTCCATGAGTTTAAACCACTCCTCCGAAACTTTTCATTCACGCAACAAGGGCCGCCCGAAACGGACGACCCCTGTTAACAGCATCAAAATAATTGAGGTGCTGGAAGCCTGTTACCAGTCGATATTGAAAACCAGGTGCGGGAAACCTAAGAACATTGCCGACCTGAAAGGCGCCGGTCTGACGACAACAGGTTTTGCATAGTAAGGGCGCCGCGCATCACGGCGATCTTCATAACGGTTAACTTGCCGTTTCAGCTGTCGGATATCTCTCCGCTGTTCACGAACCCTGTGTCGCAAATGCTTTTCGGCCCGTTGATCATACCGGGAAGGGTGACGATAATCATGCCGGGTTCCGTGACGATCCTTGCTCCAGGTTTTGACCTCTTTCACCCCCCTGTCATGATGGCGACCCGTGTCATGTGCTGTGGCCGGCATCGGCGTGGCTAAAAAAATCAGTCCGGCAATCAATATCGCTAATGTCGCTTTCATGTCGTCCTCCTTCTGCTAGAATTAATTCGCAGCGCTTATCCGCTATTGACTTCACTCTACCGAATTCAAACGGCCGTTTCATTCGACATCGGCTCAAATTCAACTAGATGTCGTGTTGTTTTTATGTGATTTCAATAAGTTAACCAAGGAAAAAACATCCTTTCCGGGCATAAAAAACGGGTCTTTTTTATTGTTCTAAAGTGACTGTTCTGCAAGATGTGCTGAAAAGTTTTACTGAAACCACAGTTTTTTACCGGTCAGGTTACATTTCACAGACGTTTTGCTCTATACTTTGCGGAGAGCCAAACAAGAACTATTCTTTGAAAGGAGGTTTTATGGCTGAGGAATTGGAAGCCGGCTGCGATCGCCCGACTGGAGGGCCTGTGGAAGAGCCGGAAGCCGTCGTTTCAGATGAACACCCTGTTGCTCCCAAGGAGGAAAGAAAGATGATCATGGTCGGTCAAAAAGCCCCGGATTTTACTGCGCCGGGCTATCATAACGGTCAGTTTATCGATGTAAAGCTTTCAGACTACTATGGCGATGGAAAGTGGGCTCTGCTCTGTTTCTATCCAGGTGATTTCACCTTTGTCTGAGCGACTGAAATTTCAGCAGTTGCTGAAAAATACCCTGAGTTCCAAAAGCTCGATATCAATGTCCTCTCCATGAGCATCGACAGCATGTTTGTCCATAAAATCTGGAATGATGAAGAACTCTCCAAAATGGTCAACGGCGGCGTTCCCTTCCCGATGCTGTCCGACCCGGGTGGCAAAATCGGCAAAATATATGGCATCTACAATGAAAACATCGGCGTGGAAACTCGCGGCCGCTTCATCATTGATCCTGACGGAATTGTGCAAGGGTACGAAGTTCTGACTCCGCCGGTCGGCAGAAATGTCAACGAAAGCCTG
This sequence comes from Desulfuromonadaceae bacterium, assembly GCA_030595055.1. Lineage (GTDB taxonomy): Bacteria > Desulfobacterota > Desulfuromonadia > Desulfuromonadales > Geopsychrobacteraceae > Malonomonas. Next base: position 868 of record JAUVEB010000144.1, on the reverse strand, counting down.
CGCCAGATACAGGCCTTCCAACTGGTTCGCAACTCCAAAGGTACCGAAGCAACTCCGTCCGGCTGGAATCCGGGCAAGAAAACCCTCAAACCGGGTGTTGATCTGGTCGGTAATGTCTGGAAAGAGTGGACAACCGATATGGCCTTCGATGAGTAATCTGCGGCCTTGAATACAATACGCCGGGAGGCTGTCCCGTTGCGGGGCAGCCTCCCGGCAGTTCGCTTCCCTTATCCCTCAATCCGCAAGATATAATCCCACTCTTCCTGACTCACCGGCATGATCGAGAGCCGGTTGCCCTTGCGCACCAGCGGCATGTTTTCCAGGGCTCCCTGCTCTTTCAATTCAGACAGTGGAATAACCCGTCTGGTGTGACGGAGATATTTGATGTCCACCATAAACCAACGTGGCATCTCCGGGTTGCTTTTCGGGTCGAAATACTTGCCCTGCGGATCAAAAGCCGTGTGGTCGGGATAACCCTCGCGCACCACCTCCATCAGCCCGACAATTCCCGGCGTTTCACAATTGGAGTGGTAAAAGAAAACCTGATCGCCGATTTTCATCGCATCCCGCATCATGTTACGTGCCTGATAATTACGCACCCCGTCCCAATGCTCGGTCTGCTGCGGCATTTTTTTCAGATCATCGATACTGAACGCATTCGGCTCTGATTTCATCAACCAGTAATTCATAACAACTCCTTTAAGGATTCAGATTTGTTTTTAATTTTGATCTTAAGCTTTTGAGTCTATGTATGATATACGGAATGAGATGATAATTTATTAACGGGATTTCCCCAGGTGAAAATAAGGAAAATTTATGCGGCCGTTAAAAGAACTAAGTGTAGAAGTGTTGACACAAGTCGAAGTAG
>JAUVEB010000130.1 GCA_030595055.1 Desulfuromonadaceae bacterium | reverse complement strand
GAGGGCCAGGCTGCTGACCAGGGCACCGAGCAGGCCGGCAACAAAGCAAACAGCAAATAAAGCACTACTTTTCGGCATCTCTCCTCCCTGGTAACCGCCACAAGTGCGGTTTGTGGTTATTCCGTAAGGTTCAGAAGTTCGTTCATGCTGCCGCTTCGGTAACCCTGTATGTCGAGGGTCACATAGGTAAACCCGGCTGCCCGGCATTCAGTGATGAGCTGCCGTTGCAATGCTTGTTCCAGAACTCTGGGGAATTCCTCCGGGACAAGCTCGATGCGGGCAAGTTGTCCGTGATAGCGAACCCGGTAGTTGCTGAACCCCTGCTCCCGCAGCCAGTTTTCACAACGTTCAACCTGCTGTAGCCGCTTGGCGGTAATCCTGGTTCCGTATGGAAAACGGGAAGCCAGGCAGGCGAAAGCCTGTTTGTCCCACGTCGGCAACCCGAGTTGTTTGCTGAGTTGTCGAATCTCCGCTTTGTTCAATGCTGCTTCCAGCAGCGGTGAACAAATCTGCAGATCTTTAAGGGCCTTTTGTCCCGGGCGATAGTCCGTCAAGTCATCCAGGTTCGAGCCGTCGAGAACCGTTGCAAAACCCTTTTGCTCAGCACGTTCCAAAAAAACCTTGAAGAGGAGTTGTTTGCAGTGATAACAGCGCTGCGGGCCGTTTTCTTGAAACGCCGGGAGTTGCAGCTCATGGCAGTCAATCAGCAGTTGTTTTACGCCGATCTCCCGTGCCAGTTCCTCACTTTGGGAAGATTCAAAGTTCGAGTGTACCGCTGATTTTGCCGTCAGCGCCAGAACCTGTTCTGCTCCCAGGATGTCACAGGCAACCTTGAGCAGCAGGGTGGAGTCGACGCCACCGGAAAACGCGACCGCGACCGAGGTGAACCTGCTCAGCCGCTGTTTCAGGAAGTCGAATTTGTCAGTCAGGGTCATCAGGTCAATCGTAAATCCCGGTCGACAGGTAGCGCTCCCCGGAGTCACAGATGATGGTGACCACGTTTTGCGTGGGACTCATCCGGCCGGCGAGTTCCGCTGCGACAAAGACGTTGGCACCGGAAGAGATACCGCAAAAAATGCCTTCGCTCCGGGTCAGGGTTCTGGCCATAGCGATGGCCTCTTCGTCGCTGACCTGCACAACTTGGTCGTAAATTTTTTCATCCAGGTTCTCGGGAATAAATCCGGCACCAATCCCCTGAATCATGTGTGGCCCGGCATCTCCGCCGGAAAGAGTCGGAGATCCTTTTGGTTCAACGGCGACGATGCCGATTTTTGGATTCTGCCGCCGTAAATAATGGCCGACCCCGGTGATGGTGCCGCCGGTGCCGACCCCGGCGACAAAGAGGTCAACTTTGCCGTCAAGGGCGGAAAAAATTTCCGGGCCGGTGGTTTTTTCATGGATTTGCGGATTGGCCGGATTGCTGAACTGCTGTGGTGTAAACGCGGATTTTTTCTGTGCCAGTTCCGAGGCTTTTTTGATGGCACCACGCATCCCCAGGTTTCCCGGGGTCAGAACCAGTTCTGCGCCATAGGCACCGAACAGGCGCCGCCGCTCAATGCTCATGGTTTCCGGCATGGTCAGAATCAATCGGTAACCCTTGATTGCTGAGATCATTGCCAGGCCGATCCCGGTGTTTCCGCTGGTCGGTTCGACAATCGTCATCCCGGGACTGAGTTGCCCCTGCTGCTCGGCACGTTCAATCATCGCCAGGGCGATGCGGTCCTTGATGCTGCCTCCGGGGTTTGTCCCTTCAAGTTTACCCCAGAGGGATGCTCCTCCGGGTTTGCACAGGGTTGATAATTTAACCAGCGGGGTGTTGCCAATCTGCTCAAGCAGATTATTGCTGATCACTTTCGGCATAAATCCTCCTTACCGCGACTTGCAGAAGTATCGCAGTTCCCCGGTTCGCTTATTCGCTCAGGTGTTATGTAGACTTTTCGGATCAGATAAAATACATGAAACGGTGATCACACTCTTTTTCCAGTCCCGTCTCTTTGCCTTGATCACAGAGATCTTTGAGGCTGACGGAGTCGAAATAATCACCGAGAATCTTGCTCCCCGTGGCCCAGAGATGCTGCGTCAGGCATTGGTTGTCGAAGTTGCAACAGGGGACATTTTCGCCAAGCTTACGGCGGCCCTTGACACAGTTGACCAGTTGCAATTCGCCTTCGGCCGCAAGAACAATATCCTTGACGGTAATTTCTTCCGCCGGTTTGGCCAAAGTGTAGCCCCCCTGAGGCCCACGCCGACTTTTCAAGAGTCCGGCTTTTTTCAAATCCTGAAAGATTTGCTCAAGATAGCGGGGGGAAATGTTTTGTCGCCGGGAAATATCCTTGATTTGTGCCGGCTGGTTTCCGGCATGGTAAGCCATGTCGAACATGGCGCGAACGCCGTAGCGACTTTTTGTCGATAGTTTCATAATAATTTCCTCCAAAAAAATACTTGTTTGGCACTATAGAAATCACTATCGATGCTGTCAAGAATGAAGCGCACAAATTGCTAGGGAAAGATGAGTTTTATTCGTTTCTGATCTTGAGAGATATGGCTGTTTTCCGTTTGTGTGTGGGATCGCTCCGGATCAAGGATGCCCTCACTGAAACAGGTTGATGTTGTGAGCTTCAGCCCAGCAGGCGAACCCCTTTGTGTCCCAATTCGACCAAGCCGTCCTTATACAGTCCCCCCAGCGCTTTCTTGAACTGTTTTTTGCTTAACCCCAACCGGCTGCGGATCAATTCCGGCGGGCTTTGGTCGTGCAACGGCAAAAAGCCTTCTGCCTGCAGGGCTTCAAGAATGATCTCGCGGGCATCGGTGATACCGGCGGCACCCGGTCGCCGCAAGGTGACATCGATCCGCTGATCCGCTCTGATGTGCTGGACAAATCCCCGGCAGCAATCACCACGTTTTAATCCGGCGGGGATTTCGTCACGGTAGAGGAGTGCTTCGTATTGATTGTTGACAATCACCTTGGCCCCGAGGTCGGTAAAGGCCCAGATCAGCACTTCAATCTCCTCTCCCGGTTGCAGATCCCGATTTTCCTTTGCAAGAAATTTCTCAAGGCGTGCCGAGGCGATCGGTCGTCCTTCCTGATCATGACAGATGCGGATCAGATAACGGCGCCCTTCCAGCATTTTCTGCGGCTGCTCGCTGAAAGGGGCCAGCAGGTCCTTTTCCAGTCCCCAGTCGAGAAAGGCCCCATGTGGGCCGATACTGCTGACCTTCAGCAGGGCGAACTGGTCGGCTGCGGCGAAAGGTCGGCGGGTGGTGGCGGTCAGCCGGTTGTTGCGATCCAGATAGATAAAGACCTCGATGGTGGTTCCCGGGGTCAGTTCGTCGGGACACTCTCGGCGGCGCAACAGCAGTTGTTCTCCGTCGGTGTTGAGCCAGGCGCCCTGCGGATCGATTCGTTCTACAGTTAATTGATAATAGTATCCCGGCAGCATGGGAGCTCCTTTGTGAGTGTCTCTTTTAGTCTTTATGGTGGCAGGCACCATAGCACAGCCGGTGTGGTCCGCCAATCGACTCAGCTTGGCAAAACTCTGCAAAGATATTGAGCCGGTGGTTATTTATGCGCATGTAGGGGCGAATCTTGTATTCGCCCGAATCCTGATCGCCGACAGAACAAGGGCGATCACAAGGATCGCCTCCACCGCAGGATTGACCGTTTCATCACCGGAGCAATAGCTGGGTCAACGTAGGCCAATGATGTTGAACACTTTACCGAGCAGCCAGTTGAGGGGGTTCTCGCGCTTCAGGTTTTTGATCACGGCCGGTTTGCGCAGTCCGAGTTTCTTCAGTTCTTCGATGATTTTAGGATTTGGGCTGGTTTTCAGCCCCTGGCGAAAGGTTTTAATCGCCCTTCCTTTTTCGCCGGCCAGCAACAGTACCCGGCCGAGTATCAGGTAATGCAGGGAATTGTTCGGTTCCCGTTTAATCGATTCACGGCAAACCTTTGCCGCTGAATGCATTCGTCCCTGGCTACAAGCCAGACAGTAAGCCAGATAGGTGTGCAGTGTCGGGGCATTACGGTGTTCAGCGACTTGCTGCAAAAAAACCTGTGCCATATGGATATCGCCCTCTTCGGCGGCCTCAATCCCTTCCCGGGTTAATTCATCCATCTGGTTGGAGTTCATTGTGTTCATTATCCTCAACAGATTTTTTTAAGATTAATGTAACTATTATAGTCTTATTGTCGATTTTTGCCAGGGATCGCGGCAACTAAGTTGCTTTTTTCGCAAGTGCTGCCGTCAAAAAGTTCTCGGAAGCCTTTGCCGGGATTTGCGTTTCCGGACGGAAACCAGCTATGTTATTGCGGAATTTGGGAGGTTTATAATGAGAACGGTTGAAGAGATTCTGCAGGTAAAGGGGAGGAAACTCCTCACCATCAACGAAAACCAGACGCTTTACGATGCTTTGCTCAAACTTACTGAAGCCAATATCGGAGCTTTGGTTGTGACCGATAGTGATGGCTTATTCATCGCCGACAGAGAGTTTTTTTGTCGGACTTTTGGTCTTTGCACAAATCTCATTGAGAATTTTCGCTAACTGGGCACTTTCCCGATCTGCGGAGTAAGGGAAAGGTTCGGCTTGGGAAAGTTGTTTTCTCAGCTGTTTGTCGGTGAGTAATTGTGCCGCCTGCCGACTAAATTCTTTTGCATCCCCGAAGAGCAGACCGTTGCTGCCGTTTTTGACCACGGCGCGGTTGCCGATGATATCACTGGCGAGAATCGGTCGACCGAGGGCTGCTGCTTCCACCAAGGCGTTTGCGATACCTTCCGAGGTTGAATTGTTGAGGATGATATCGGCCTGGCGCATGGTGTCGGCAATGGCCATTTTGGGGATTTCTCCCAGGTAGTCGGCCCAAGGCCTTGTCTCTAAGCGGCTGAACAAGGTTTTTGCGTACGCTTGCTCAAGAATGGGTCCACAAAAGGCCAGCTGGAACGGCAACTGTTGTTCGGCCAGTTGATCACACATGCTCAAGAGTTCCAGGTTTCCCTTGACGGTGCGGATACCGGCCGGATGCAACATAACAGGGACTTTGTCGTCAAGGCACAGCTTTTTGCGTAAAGGGTAGCTCTGGCGACCCAAGCGGATGCCGGGCGGCAAGAGTCGCAACTTTGTCGGGAGAGGATTTGCCGATTGCCGTAGCTGTTCGTAGCTCAGGTGATTCTGGACAATAACGACAGCAACCCGTTTCCGGACCCGCTGGATAACCTCAGCCCGCAGCAGATTATGGCAATCTTCATTCAGGTCGGTTCCGGTCATCAATAGTGCAACCGGCAACTCTGCCGGAGTGTTTGCCGCTAACCAAGGCTGTCCCGAGCGGTAAGCGTGAAGCAAAAGCAGGGCATGCGGAGTTTGCCTCTGCAACGCCTGGAGAATCTGTTGTGGACTGTCAGGTTCAGTTTCGACGATCCGGGCCTCCCAACCCTGTGGCCGGAGGCGGGAAACGAACCTTTTTGCCGTGACATGGTTCCCCGTGGTACTCGGTTGTTTCGGAATGATGATCAGGAGTTGCATGAGTTGTATCCTCGCATTTCCCCCCGGGTTGCGCAATTGTTTCGATCCTTTACCCGCCTGCACAGAGGAAATGCTGCCAAAATTGTCGGCAACTGCTAAACTTCGTTCACCGTCCCCTGAAATAAGGAGAAATTATGAAAGTTGTCGCATTCAATGGTAGTGCTCGTAAAGATGGTAATACCGCTACTCTGATCCGCCAGGTTTTCGTTCCGCTGGAAGCGGCGGGGATTGAGACCGAGCTGCTCCAACTGGCAGGCAAACCGCTGCGCGGTTGTACCGCATGTACGCAGTGCGCGCAAAAGAAAAACAATCGCTGTGTGATGGAAAACGATATGCTGAATGACTATCTGGCTAAGATGTTGTCGGCCGATGGTATTATTCTCGGTTCTCCGACCTATTTTGCCGATATCACCTCCGAGATGAAGGCATTGATTGATCGCGCCGGCTACGCGACCCGGGCCAGCGGGGAGGCCTTGCGCTACAAGGTGGGAGCCGGTGTGGTGGCGGTACGACGCGGCGGTTCGATGCATGCACTACAGAGTTTACAAAACTTCTTTCTCGTTTCGCAGATGATTATTCCCGGGTCGAGTTATTGGAATGTCGGATTCGGTCGCCATCCGGGTGACGTGGAGCAGGACGAGGAGGGGATGAACACCATGCAGAGGCTGGGTGAAAACATGGCCTGGTTGCTGAAAAAAATATCTGGTTAAAATAGAAATAGTTTTTCATGTTTTGAACTATGTAATTTTATGAACTATAGATGCTGTTAAATTAAAGTTATTGCTCCGGCGATGAAACAGGTCAATCCTGCGGCAGGGGCGATCCTTGTGATTGCCCTTGTTCTGTCGGCGAGCAGGATTCGGGCGAATACAAGATTCGCCCCTACATTCGCATAAATAACCACCGGAGCAATATAATAGCTGAAGATTATTCAGCTTGAGGATCAGGTTCT
>JAUVEB010000177.1 GCA_030595055.1 Desulfuromonadaceae bacterium | reverse complement strand
GACGGCATTGAATTGATAATGTTTTCCAGTAAATTACGCAGCTGCTGCAGACGGTCCATACGGTCGGCAACCTGAGCATTACTGACAATATAATCTTCGCGGCGGGTGGCAAGATCACAAACCGTGCGCAGTTCATCCGCCCGAAACGGCTTGGTCACAAAATCGACTGCGCCGCTGACCATCAACTTTTTGGCAACATCCATTGTCCCGTGTGCTGTCATTATCACCACCGGCTGACCGGGATTGATCTTCATAATCCGGTCCAATACCGTCGTACCGGACATTCCCGGCAGCATGATGTCGAGCAGCACCAGATCATGGCGCCCCTCTTGCCACGCTTTCAACCCCGATTTGCCATCGCCGGCAAGTTCCACATCAAAACGCGTCTGCAGGATTTTTTTCACCAGTCGGGCATTATCTTCATGGTCCTCAACAACCAGGACCCGGCGCTGCCCCAACCCCTCCGTCGGCGACTTCAGACAGCTCTGAACCAAAGCCGGCAGCCGCTGACGATCCTCAAAAGCCAGCAGATGATTGATACCGAAATCACGGGCAGTAATTTCCGTAATCCGCTCACACCAGATACGGGTCACTATAATAATCGGCAGTGTGCGCCCCCCCCGACAGATTCCGGAACGGATAAACCTTGCCAGCCGCCAACTGTCAAATTCGCCGATGGCGATAGCGGTGACCACCAGATCGACAGTTGTGCGCTGCAGTGTTTCAATCGCCTCGAGTCCTGATGCAACCTCGGTTATATGAAGATTTAAAGGCTCAAGCAGACGACGTAATTGAACACGATCATCAAGAACTGAGTTAACCAACAACAGATGGGGAATTCTCTTCATGATCAAATACCGCTATTTTGGAAGAAAATAGAAAAATTGCTCATTGTATAAAACCGAATTGATAACGTGTAGAATACAATCTACCGAATTAAGGTAGATTTATCATTAAACTCATTCTGTAACCCATCAACAGGCTATCGTCAAATGGAATCTCAACACCTCAACAAAAACGAATCGATGCCACAAGCCGACTTACCTATCGCACCACTCTTACCGCAGCTGCTGCAGACATTGGCTCACCAGGCAACCGTCATCCTGCAGGCACCGCCGGGAGCGGGAAAAACCACCGGCGTCCCCCTCTCGCTGCTGGAAGTAGAATGGTTGGCGGGAAAATCGATCCTGATGCTCGAACCGCGCCGCTTGGCAGCAAGTAATGCTGCTCGTTTTATGGCCCGGCAGCTCAATGAAGAGGTCGGACAGACCGTCGGCTACAGAATCCGTTATCAGCATATGGTGTCTTCCGCAACCCGCATTGAAGTGGTCACCGAGGGGATTCTGACCCGTCGCCTGCAGCGGGATCCGGAGCTCAAAGGTGTTGGACTGGTTATCTTCGATGAGTTTCACGAACGGCACCTGCAATCGGATCTGGCCCTGGCCCTCTGTCACGACGTGCAGCAGGGCTTGCGTGACGACCTGAAGCTGCTGGTGATGTCGGCAACCCTGGACAGCGAGCCGCTGGCGAAATTACTTGATGCACCGATTCTGACCTGTGAGGGCCGCTCCTTTCCGGTCGACATCCGCTATTTGAACAAACAGCCACAGCAGCAAATTGTCGACACGACAACCAGAGCAATCCGCCGCGCTCTCAAAGAGTCCACAGGCGACTTACTGGTTTTTCTTCCAGGAGAGGGTGAAATCAGACGCGTGCGACAGCAGTTGGATGATCTCAACGACCGACACCTGCTCTGCCCCCTTTACGGCAACCTCCCCTTTGCCGAGCAGCAAAAGGCGATTCAACCGGGCAAGCGGCGTAAAATCGTGCTGGCGACCAATATTGCCGAAACCAGCCTGACCATCGAAGGCATCTCGGTAGTCATCGACAGCGGCTTCTGCCGCCGACCCCGTTTCGACAGCGGCAGAGGCCTGACCCGGCTGGAGCTGAGCCGCATCTCGCAGGCCAGTGCCGACCAGCGAACCGGGCGGGCCGGACGGCTGGGGCCGGGAATCTGCTACCGCCTCTGGAATGAAGGGACCCAGGGCGCCCTGCTCCCCTTCACCCCGCCGGAGATCCGTAACGCCGACCTTGCGCCGCTGGCCCTGGAACTGCTCAACTGGGGCGTCAAGGAACCGCAGACGCTGAGCTGGCTCGATCCTCCGGCAACTCCAGCCTGGGAGACGGCACTGAAGCTGCTGAAAACTCTGAACGCCGTAAATCAACAGGGGCAACTGACCCGCCGCGGCAAGGCGCTAGCCGAGCTGCCGAGCCATCCTCGTCTCGGCTGCCTGTTGGTGTCGGCAAAAGAGCAAAAACTTCTCCCCCTCGGCTGCGATCTGGTCGCTCTGCTCTCCGAACGCGATCCTTGGGCGACCCGGCGCATTGCAACTCAGCAAAGTCGCTGCGACCTGCATGATCGGCTTGAAGATCTCTGGAAACACCAGCACCACAACAACTCCGGTGAGTTCGCAGCCGTTGCGCGTGCCGGCCGCTATTGGCGACGCTATTTCAACCTGGACACCAGCCCACCGCCGACCGGCGCGTACCGTGCCGAACAAGTCAGCCGCTTGCTCGCAGCGTCCTTTCCCGATCGTATCGCCAAGGCCCGACAGCCAAACTCCGGCAGTTATCTGCTCAGCTCAGGGCAAGGGGCAATCCTCGACGAACGTTCCGCAGTGCAACATGTCCCCTACCTGATCGCCGTCGAACTGCGCTCGGGAAAATCTGCGGTAAATATGATCAGCTTGGCCAGTGAACTTGACGAGAAAACTCTCTTGCGGCTCTATCCACAGCTGCCCTGGCAGAAGCACTGCGACTGGGACAGTAAAGAGGGGCGGGTGATCAGCTGTGCCCAACAGAAGTTGGGCGAGATCGTGGTTGCCGAACGTCCGGAAAAAGTGACCGGGGAGGCTCTCACGCAGACAATTTTGACCGCCATCCGCAACGAAGGCCTGCAACTGCTGAACTGGACTCAAGCGACGGATAACCTTGTCAGCCGAATCAATTTTCTCCACCATCAGCAACCGGCAGAGAAATGGCCCGACCACAGCGAATCCGGACTCTTGACCCACCTTGAAAACTGGCTGCAACCTTTTCTCGGCAACAGTCGCAACCGTGCCGATCTGAAAAAAATTGATCTATTGACTGCCCTGCACGGTCAACTTGACTGGCAACAGCGGCAACAATTGGAGCGACTGGCTCCGGAACGGCTGCAGGTGCCGAGCGGCTCGCAGATCCGTCTGCAATACCCATCCGAAGGCGCGCCGATTCTGGCGGTCAAGCTGCAGGAAATGTTCGGCCAACGGGATACGCCGCGGATTATCGGCGGACAGGTTGCGGTGATCATCCACCTGCTCTCCCCGGCCGGTCGGCCATTACAAATCACTCAGGACTTGCAGCATTTCTGGAAGGAAAGCTACCCGGAAGTGCAAAAGGAAATGAGAGGCCGCTACCCCAAGCATCCATGGCCCGACAATCCGTTAGCTGCCTTGCCGACAGCAAAGACCAAACGCAAACTTGCCCTACAAAAGGATAAGAAATGATTTATAAAAATCTGCTGCTGGAGATTCGCGACAATATCGCTCAATTGACCATCAACCGCCCGAAAGCGCTTAACTGCCTGAACCCACAAACATTAGTCGAACTATCGCAGATGTTTGCTGAATTGCAGAAAAACCCCGAGATCAAAGCCATCATCCTGACCGGTGCCGGGGAGAAAGCCTTTGTCGCCGGCGGTGACGTTGCTGCCATGCAGCCACTCGGACCGCTGGAGGCACGTCAGGTGGCGCAACAGGCGCAGCAACTGTTCAACGATATCGAGTACGGCGATAAAGTTGTCATCGCCGCCGTTAACGGCTACGCCCTTGGCGGGGGTTGCGAACTGGCAATGGCCTGCGATATCCGCATCGCTGCCGACAGTGCCAAGCTGGGGCAACCGGAGATCAACCTGGGCATCATCCCCGGCTGGGCCGGAACGCAACGACTGCCAAGATTGGTCGGTAAAGGCAAAGCCAAAGAGTTGATGTTGACTGGCGATATGATCACTGCTGCTGAAGCGCAACAGATCGGCCTGGTGAATCAGGTCGTCAGCAAAAATGAATTACTCAATACCGCTTGGCGGATGGCAAAAAAAATTGCCGGCAAATCCCAGATAGCAATCCAGTTAATCAAGCAGGCGGTTGATAACGGTATGGAAATGGATATCAACAAAGCCTTCGCTTACGAAGCCGAACTGTTCGGCCTCTGTTTCGCAACCGAAGATCAAAAAGAAGGGATGGCCGCATTTCTGGAAAAACGACCGGCCGCCTGGAAAGACAAGTAAGCAGTGTCCAGAACATTCTCCATGAGCACGGGGGAAAACGACACCTGCCTTAGATCTTGACAGCCGACCTATATGAAGACCAGATTAAGTCATACCGTCGAAAGAGGTGATTCATGAAACTATCCAGCCAAATCAAACCGATCAGCTATCTCAAGGCCCATACCGCAGAGATCGTACGTAATCTGGCAAGCCAACGGGAGCCCCTGATCATCACCCAGAATGGTGAGGCCAAGGTGGTCTTGCAGGATATTGAAA
>JAUVEB010000193.1 GCA_030595055.1 Desulfuromonadaceae bacterium | reverse complement strand
AGCAGCGCTGCCAGAACGATGGCACAACTGGAGGTGTACAGAGAGGTCCAGACCGTCATCCGGACCTCCCGGTCGAAGCTGAGAATCAGCTCGACAGCCGTGAGCAGTGAATCACCCAGATAGCCCAATACAGTCCCTTATTCTGCTACGTAGAAGAGCTGCTCGCCACCCTTGCGGAAACCGGTGATCAGAGTGCGGGCCGGTGCCGAAACCAGGTAATCGAGGAACTTCTTAGCCAGCTCAATCTTGACGTGGGGATGCTTCTGCGGATTGACCATGATCACCCCGTAGGGGTTGAAGAGCCCCTTGTCCCCGGCGACAGCAATCTGCAGTTCGGTCTTCGCTTTAAAGGCCAGATAAGTGCCGCGATCGCTCAGCGTGTAACCCCGGCGTTCACCGGCCATGATGATCACTTCGCCCATGCCGCGGCCCGCTTCCAGGTACCAGTCACCGGCCGGTGTGACAGCAGCCTTCTTCCACAGCTGCTTTTCGCGGGTATGAGTCCCGGAATCATCACCGCGGGAGACGAAGGTGCTTTTTCCGGCGGCGATTTTGGCCATGGCGGCTACGGCATCCGTGCTCCCCTTGATGTCGGCCGGGTCACCGGCCGGGCCGAGGATAACGAAATCATTGTACATCACATCACGACGATCGACCCCGAAACCGGCGGCGACAAACTTATCCTCCTTGCTGCGGGCATGCACCATGATCACATCAACGTCGCCATTTTCCCCCAGCTTGATCGCTTTGCCGGTGCCGACGGCGATGACATCGACCTTACAGTCGTTAGCCTGTTCAAAGGGCGGCAGCAGCTCAGCCAGCAGCCCGGAGTTTTCCGTTGAGGTGGTGGTGGCCAAACGCAGATGGTCAATCGCAAAAGCGCCGGTTGCCAGAAAAATAAACCCGCAGAGCATTAACAAAAATCCCAGTTTTTTCATCTCCTTGAATCCTCCCGTCAATAAGAATTAGACAACGTTTACTACCGATCTACCACAGTATTCAATCCACTTTCATTCCTGTCCAGACAGCCCTTCTGAAGCCTGATTATTTTTCCTCCCAACCATGGTGACTGCTGCGTATCGTGACTGGCGATCACAATCGACATCCCCCGGCGCGGCAGGCTCACCAACAGACGTTCCAGTGCCGTAACCTGACCGGCATCGAGATTGGCAGTCGGTTCATCAAGCAATAACAGCTTCGGCTCTAAAACCAGGGCACGGGCCAATGCCACGCGCCGGACCTCACCACCGGAAAGCTGCTTGACTGAACGCCGGTTGAATCCTTGCAAGTCGACCGTTTTCAATGCACGTTCGATCCGCTGCTGTTGCTTGTTGGAAGGGATTTTGCGAACCTTCAGACCGAAGGCCAGGTTCTGCTCGACGGTCCCGCTGAACAGCAGCGGGCTCTGCTCAAGCAGGGAAATTTCCTGCCGCAGCGAGCGTAAGCATCTTTCCGACCAGTGAACCAACCGCCCCGCATAAAAAAGTTCTCCGCGCTCCGGCGGGAGCAACAGGGCCAGCAATTGTAAGAGGGTACTTTTTCCTGCACCGTTCGCCCCGTGCAGAACGTAAAGCTCACCCGATTGCAACAACAGCCGCTCAATGCTCAACGTAAAATCGCCCCGTTTCAGGTCGATATTTTTCAACTCCACCATGGAAATATCCGGAAATGCAGGCAACAAAAAGGGCCTCCCCGACTGGAGAAGCCCTCTGGCAAACACAGAACATAATTATCCCTGTGGCTGCAGGCGGGTCTCCTTTCCAAACGGGAGGCCCGGCCGTTTCCAGCCGAACCCATCGACCGACCACCCTGAGGAAAACCTGTTAGGCGGGACGGTTCGGAGATCATCCAAAACAATAAATTTATCGATCAACGTCGTTGCCGGCGCAACGGCTTGCCAAGCTTAGCATCTGTCCGACTGCCGCGCAGCTGAAAATATTCCTCCGGGGTATTGATATTACGAAAGCTCTGTTCTTGCGGATCGACTTGATGAAGCTCTTCGGCCGGGATTTCAACCACCTTGAGCCGGCGGAAAATACGCTGAATTCTCCGCTGTCCGGCATCCAACACCTGTTCCATGACCGGCAGGCAGGATTTGCTGTAAAGCGCATGCAGCGGTTCGTGCCCACTGCTGCCGATCGGCAGAATCAGGTCGCCTAACGTTGCGCGGGAGCAGATCAATCGTACCAGCTCGGCGGAAAGAAACGGCATGTCACAGCCGACCACAAAAGCTCGCTCACAACCGGCGTGTTGCAGGCCGGAGTGAATCCCCGCCAACGCTCCCTGCAGCGGATAAAGATCCCTCACCTTCCGGCAGGGCAGCTCCGGATAAAGCTCCGGGGTGTTGGTGACGATCAGGACCTCATCGAACAATTCCGCCATCCGGGCATAAACATGGTCGATAAAACGGGCTCCGGCAAACGGCAGCAACGATTTGTCACTCCCCATCCGCAAACTTTCCCCTCCGGCCAGGATCACCCCGCTGATCCCGGCAATTTTTCGCTGTTCCGGGGTCGCTGGATCCAGTTGCTGCGGGTGGCTGTAAATCTCACAGGAACGGCCGCGCAGGTAGCCGATCAAAGTGATCCCTGCCTTTTCACAAAGCTGCACCGCCTGCGCGGTCGGTGAGGTGCGTGAAGCGATCAGGCCGATGCCGAGCCTGGCGGCCTTGATCACCATCTCGCTGGAAACCCGCCCGGAGCTCATCAACAACTTGTCTTTCAGATCAATATTTTCAAACAATGCCTCGCCGGTGAGCCGATCAAGAGTATTGTGTCGCCCGATATCTTCGGCAAAAAGCAACAAACCATCTTCATCGCCGATCGCAGCGGAATGAATGCCGCCGTGGGAACGATAACGCTCGGCCCGCGTCGACAGCTGGCTCATCAGGGAAAAAACCGTCGCCCGACGGTATTGAACCGATCTGCGCCGGACAAAAGAATCACCGGCGCTCAGATAACTGACTCCGCCGCCGCAACCGGTGATCAATGTCGGCACCTCCAACCGTGGAGAATGCCGTAGGCGCAACTCCGCAAGTGCTTTCTCCTGACAGATTCCCAGACAAAAAAGATCCTCCAGGGTTGCGATGAAACCCTGCTGAAAACAGAACCCCACCAGTAGATGATGGAGCTGATGTGGAGAACAAACCAGGGTTGCCAGGTCGCGTCCATTAACGCGCAGCCGGAGAGGATATTCTTCGACTAACTGACGGATCAGGCGGGTTTGTTGGTTTTTGTGAAGACGAATCGCACTCGGCACTTTGACCAACCTCCAGCACGGCATTCCAGACAACTATTCAGCACCATAGCAGCATTTTATGCTGCATATTCAACACTCTATTTTATGTGGAAAGAAATCATACCCACCAAGTCATCCGAGATACAATAACTGACTGTAATGACAAGATGAAAGAACTTTATCCGTCAATAAAATAATCGTAAAATCGTACTCATGATATAGTTATTTATTCGAAATTCAACATCAAACTGCTTGTCAAAAACCGACCAAGATGATATTAAACCAACATAACAATCCCGCTCAGCAAATAGGTCCACGGCAGTGGGCTCGGTTTCTAAAAAAGGAGCAAAGGATGGATTTTCGTAAGCTACTGACGATCGGACTTGTTCTCATCGCATTCAGCGTGACCAGCGCTTTGGCCGTTGATGGCGGCAATCCGCGTAAAGGGAAGTACCTGTTCAAAAAGAACTGTAAAATCTGCCACACCAGCAATTCTGAAGTCGGCGCAGTCACCCCGCTGTCCAAAACCATGGCTCAGTGGGATCGTATGTTCGAAAAGAACAACCATCCCGGCGACGCCTGGCAGGATCTCAGCGAGCAGGATCTACTCGACATTAACCACTTCCTCTACGATCACGCTATCGACTCCGATCAGCCGGAAACCTGCGGCTAATCATTTACATGATGCACTCGAATGGCAGTTTAAGGGTTCGTAGCACGCTCCCCAGCAAAACCGGGACTGTCCCCACCGGCTCCTGAGCGAAGGCGAAGGGTGGGGGCTGTCCCAGGCTTTTGCGATGCGAACCACCACAGTTTCATAACCGTAAAACCGGGACAGCCCCTGATGGTGCAGGGGACAGT
>JAUVEB010000006.1 GCA_030595055.1 Desulfuromonadaceae bacterium | reverse complement strand
GGAAAAACTCTGTTCCAGAACACTTGTCACATTTCCCATTGCATCTTGGCCACGCCGGGAAAACTTTTTAATTTTTTTACCAATTGCAACTGCCGGCCAGACAGCTGCAGGAATCACCACAAAGGCCATCAGCGCCATCTTCCAATCCACATAGAAAGCATAACCAGTCAAAGCGAGCATGGTCAGGGTTTCTCGCAGCAAAGTCACCAGGACATCAGCGAGTGCAGCTTGCATCACATTGACATCATTGAGGATTTTTGACATCAATGTGCCGGAAGAGTTATTGGTAAAGAAGCGCATCGACAATTTTATCGCGTGGCCGAAAACTTCATTACGAATATCCTGAATAGCACGTTGACCTGCGGTACGAATATGGTATTCTTGAATATAGCGGGATATACCTTTAAAAGCGGCCAGTCCAATAACCAGAAACGGTATCAGCTTTGCCAGCCCCATGTTTCCGGCAATGATCAAATCATCGACAAACGGCTTGACCAGATAAGCAAGGATCGCATCCGAAGCAGCGATTCCCATTGAAGCCAACATCGACAATGCAATTATCCACTTATACGGTACTGCATAACTGACTATTCTGAGATAGATATTCTTTTGTTTATCGGTCAACAACACAAACGGCCTTATCTAATGAAATCTACACTGACATTTCCGCGGCAATGGCGGCAACCCGCTCCGAACAACCCGGCTCACCCAACAGCTGCCGAACTGCCGCTAACTCATGACACATTGTTTCAGCATAATCCTGATCGTCGAGCAGGCGAAGAATTTCATGGCACATGGATGTAGGCTCCGCAGCTTCCTGAATAAATTCGCGGACAATCCCGCGACCGGCAACAATATTTGTCAGCCCGACATATTCGATTTTGATCAACCGCTTCCCTATGGCATAGCTTAAAGGGGCCACCTTGTACAGAATAGCCATCGGCGTCCCGACCAAAGCAAGCTGTAATGTCACGGTCCCCGAGACGGTCAAAGCTGAGCTGCAGGCTGCTGCGACTTCGTATATATTTTCTTCGACAATAAAAATCGGCAGTCCGGTATCTGCAAACCTCTGCTCAAAAAGATCGCGCGACAATGACGGAGCAATCGGCAGAAGAAATTTCACATCAGGCCTTTCCCGGTGTAACAATTCAGCAGTTTCAACCAGAGTGTCTAAAATATACTTCAGTTCACTGTTTCGACTCCCGGGAAAGATCCCGACAACCTGCTCACCCGCCTCAATCCCAAGTTTGTTCCTCAATAACCCTTTCGGTTGATTCAACACAAACTCGTCCAACAGGGGATTGCCGACATACTCTGCCTTTACACCCAAAGGTGCATAGATTTGTGTTTCAAAAGGGAAAATCAATGCGAGTCGGTCAACACGTTCAGCAATAACCCTTGCCCGCCCACTTCGCCAAGCCCAAACCTTGGGGCTGATGTAATAAAGGACCGGGATACCAGCCTGCCTGGCGACTTTGGCTAAACGCAGATTGAAATCGGGAAAATCTATTAATACCAGCAGATCGGGACGCTCAGCCCCCTGCAATATTTTTTTTAATTGGCGAAAGCGAACAATCAGGCGCGGCAGCTGACCGAAAACTTCAACCAGCCCCATAACCGAGAGTTCATCGGACGGAAAAACAATCCGACAACCGGCAGCACGCATCCGCTCACCGCCGACCCCGAAAAATATTAACTCAGGGTGGTGTGCTGCTGCCGCCCGCAACAGGTGACTGCCATGAAGGTCTCCCGAAGACTCTCCGGCAACAATCATCACCCTGCGTTGCTGTTCTGTCATCATTTCAGGCATCGATCATCAGACCCATAAAAACAAAAGGCGAGACCCTTGCGGCTCTCGCTACTTCTGTCAGGCTGAACGGACGGCAAAATTTAACGTGCCAGTCCACGTTCGCTTTTCTTTAAAAACTCAAGATAGGTTGCAACTTCCGACTTATCCGTATCAAAACCCTCGGCAATCTGCTTCACCGCATCTTCAAGCTTCAGGTTGGAACGGAACACCAGCTTGTACATTTGTTTAATATTTGCCAAAGCCTCGGATGAATAACCACGTCTCTTCAGCCCTGTCAGATTGAGACCGACAGTCTTGGCCCGATCCCCCTGAACAATCGAATAGGGGGCCACATCCTGGGCAATCATCGAACCGCCGCTGGCCATCACATGACAACCGATCCGGGTAAATTGATGGACCGCAGACAGCCCTCCCAGGATGGCAAAATCATCGACTTCAACATGCCCGGCCAAGGTCGCGGCGTTGGCTAAGATAACATGATTTTTCACCAGACAATCATGGGCAACATGGGAATATGCCATAAACAGGTTATCATTCCCGACCGTCGTAATTCCGCCACCATCCTCGGTGCCGAGATGAATCGTCACAAACTCACGAATTTTATTCCGATCACCGATTTTCAGGGTCGACTCTTCACCATGGTACTTAAGATCCTGCGGGATAGCGCCAATCGAAGCAAACTGGAAAATCTGATTCTCCCGACCGATTTCAGTCCGTCCCTCGATCACCGCATGGGGACCAACGCTGGTTCCGGCTCCGATTGTCACATGTTCACCAATCACCGCATAAGGACCGACACTCACTGTCGGATCAAGCTTTGCGCCAGGGTCGATAACCGCTGTTGGATGGATCATTCAGGTCTCCAGATTATTTATCTGCAAATGTCGCTTTAAGTTCAGCTTGAGCGACCAAGGTGTCCCCAACATAGGCTTTCGCCTCAAAATGATAGATGCCGCGACGCTTTGAGAGGATTTCCAGTTCCATTCGCAAAACATCCCCCGGCAATACCGGCTTGCGGAAACGGGCCTTATTAATGCCGGCGAAATAAGTGACCTGGTTCTCGCCGACCTTGTCGATAACAGCAGTATAGGCACCGCCGACCTGAGCCATCGCCTCAATGATCAAAACTCCCGGCATAATTGGGTGATCAGGGAAATGGCCTTGAAAGAAGGGTTCATTGATAGTGACATTTTTATAGCCGATCACTTTTTTGCCTTCTTCAACCTCTTCAAGACGATCCACCAGTAAAAACGGGTACCGATGTGGCAACACCCGCATAATTTCAGTCGTATTCATAACCAACATAATCAATCCTCCTGAATCAATGCCTCAAGTTCGGCAAGACGCTTTTTAAGTTGCTGCAATTCTTTACGCATCTCCGGAACCTTCGGTAAAGACATCGTCATTTTCAACCATTGTTTATGCGGTAATAACGGCAGCCCGGAAACAACCTGATCGGGTGCTACGTTACTACTGGCACCGCCTCGGGCACCAATGGTGACATTATCACCGACATTGAGGTGTCCGGCAACAGCCGACTGCCCACCGAGCATGCAATGACGGCCGATTTTCGTACTCCCGGCAACTCCAGACTGAGCAACCATGATCGTGTCTTCGCCGATTTCGGCATTGTGACCGATCTGCA
Source organism: Desulfuromonadaceae bacterium (assembly GCA_030595055.1). Taxonomy (GTDB): domain Bacteria; phylum Desulfobacterota; class Desulfuromonadia; order Desulfuromonadales; family Geopsychrobacteraceae; genus Malonomonas. Next base: position 27,782 of record JAUVEB010000006.1, on the reverse strand, counting down.
CCAGGTTATCCAGTTTGGTGCCACGACGAATGCGGGTCTCACCGAGAGCTGCTCGATCAACACAACTACAGGCACCGATCTCCACATCATCTTCCAGAACAACGATGCCGACTTGAGGAATCTTGTAATAACTCGATCCGTCCGGTGCAAAACCAAAACCGTCAGCGCCGATAATTGCTGAAGGCTGCAATATCACCCGATCACCCAGGCGGCAACCTTCACGAACGATGGCACCGGCATGCAAGAGACAATCACGGCCGATGACAACATCTGCATAGATGACAACCCCGGGATGTAAAACGGTTCCCGGGCCGATTGTGACATTTTCACCAACGACGGCTCCGGGGTGCACTGTCACCGTCTCATCCAAGACCGTTGAATCAGCGACCTGCGCACCCGTCAGGATACCTTTACCCGTAGCTGCCGGCCCCTGTAAAAAGGCCAAAATCTTTGCAAATGCCAGATAGGGATTTGCGCAGATCAGCAGATTGCGGCCGGGAGCATCAATACCGGGCGCCAGAATGACGGCAGAAGCCTGACAGCTTTCCAGCTTGGGCAAATATTTCGGATTGGCGATAAAGGTGATATCGCCCTCCTGCGCCAAATCAATCGGGAATACCCGGCTGATCTGCAGCTCGGGGTCTCCTCGCAGCTCGCCGCCAACCACTTCTGCCAGCTGTTTAAGCGTTGCTGACAGCATTATTTTGCCGCGTCAAACGCCTTGATTAACTCATCGGTCAAATCGATCGACTTGTCGGCATAGATTACAGCACCTTCATTTTTTTCGATAATCATGCTGTAGCCACCGTCCTTGCCAAGCTTCTGCAGAATTTCAAACAGTTTGTTCAAAATATGCTTGGTGTGTTCGGCATCTTTCTGCTGCAGCTCATCCTTAACGTCTTTTTGAAAACGCTGCAACTCCTTAACGTTCTGCTGAAAATCACGCTCTTTCTGCGCCTTGGCGCTATCGGAAAGCAAGACCGCCTGTTTCTCAAGTTCTCCCTTGAGTTTCTGCAGCTCCCCCCGTTTGGCTTTGAATTCTGCTTCATATTTTTTGACTTGGGCCGCAATTTCGCTTTTAGCCTGCACGCCGGCTTTTGACAGATTCAACGCCTTCTGTAGATCGACATAGGCTATTCTGGTTTCCGCCAGAGCCGGAGCAGCCAGCAACAAGGTAGCGATCAATGCAACAATAATTTTTTTCATTCTTTCCTCCTGTTAATCAGCCTTTAAAAAACTGTCCCAATTGAAAATTCGAAAATCGATTGCTTCTCATCATCCTCTGGAGACAGATTGTATCCCCACTCAAAACGTAACGGCCCCAACGGGCTGTTCCAACGGATACCGGCCCCGACACTGTGCCGCAAATCAGAAAAATAATCTCCACTTTCCTGCCAGGCATTCCCGGTGTCGTAAAACAGCAATCCTTTTAAACCCATACTTTTGTAAAGAGGGAACAGGTATTCAAAATTGAAGTAACCCATCGTCTCTCCACCGATAAACACATTCCCGTCCTTCGGGCCGACTTCTCGCGTCTTGAAACCACGCATCGTGCGGATTCCACCCAGATAGAAACGTTCACCGAGAGGAACGTCGTCGCTGCCGGTCGCGACAACATAGCCGGTTTCCCCGTGAATCGAGAAAACCGTCCCCCAGAAGAGTAGAAAGAAATGCCGATGTTCAGCAATAAATTTGGCATAATTTTCTGTCCCGCCGAGACCGGCATACTCCAAAGTAAACTTAGAAATCCCCCCGCGACTCGGGTCCAGATAATAGTCCGTACTGTTCCGGACAATTTCACCAGTTATCGAAGAAAGCGTTGACTCCTCAGGTTTAATTAGAGAGGATGCCGCCTCAGTAACATTCAAAATCTCTTTTTCCTCATAGCGGTAGGTCAAATAACCTTTTGTATATTTTGCAATCGGGTGGCCGGCCTTAATGGCACCGCCCGTCCGATACTCATCGTAATCATCATATTCACGTTCCGCTTTGTAGACTTCAAAACCGACTGTCCATTCGGTATCGAGGAAATACGGATCTGTGAGACCGAGCGTGTAGGTAACACTTGAGGAGCTTATAGAACCGGCCAACTTCAACCTTAAACCATAACCGAGGAAATTGTCCTGAGTCACTGAACCTTGGGAGATAAAGCGATCAACTGAAGAATAGCCGACACCGAGAGAGAAGGTTCCGGTCGGGCGTTCGACAACGTCAATATTGAGAACCTTCTGACTGTCATCTGAACCGGGACTCGTGGTCACGTTTACTTCTTCAAAGAACCCGAGGTTCCTGACCCTCCTGTTCGCCTCCTTTATTTTACTGGCACTGTACTGCTCACCCTCAACGATCGGAACCTGCCGCCTGATGACTTTGTCACGTGTTTTTGTATTTCCTTGAACCTGAATTTTTTCGATATAGGTCTTGACCCCCTGCTCAACATCAAACATGAGGTCGATAATCAGAGCCCCCTTATCCTTGTTGCTCAGAGGAGCAATGTTGGCGTTTGCAAAGCCTTGATCTGCGTATAGATCCGTTAAACGTTCAAGACTTTTATGTAATTCAGAACGGTTAAAAATTTCGCCCTGTTGCAGGCTGACGACTTCCAGCAGTTCTTCACTTGAGGTCAACAAATCACCCTTAAAACCAAGCGTGCCGACCCTGTATTGCGGGCCTTCATCTACCTCAATGAGAATATCGAAATACCTGTCCTCCTTGATCAGAGCCACCTCCGGCTGTAGAACCTTGATATCCAGATAACCCTTATCTTTGTAGACCGCCTTGATCCGCTCAAGGTCAATCTCCAACTCCTCTTTTTGATAGGCACCCCGTCCGGTCAACCAGGATAACCACCAACGCTCCCGGTTCCGCATGGCATCTTTTAGATCGTCTCCATCAATCGCCTGATTGCCGACAAAACGAATCTTATCAATAAGGACTTTTTCTCCCTCAACAACCTTAAAAGTTAAAGTCGTCTCGTTCCGCTCATCAATATCAAGCTGTGGCTCAACCGAGGCCGCATGATAACCGTCTTCGGCGTAAGCATCTTTAATATCCAGAATGCTGGATCTCACTTTGCCATGATGGTAAATCGCGGGAATTCTGACACTGACAAGCTTCCGCAGCTTCTCCTCAGAGAGTTCTTCATTCCCCGAAAATTGGATATCACGAATCAAGGGCAACTCTTTGACAACAAAAGTGAGGATCTTGGCTCCCTGAACCTCTGTCAACTCAGCCGAGATATCTGCGAAACGGCCAAGGGCAAAAATGCGACTCATCGCCTTATCGACATCCTCAAGACTCACTTGATCCCCTGGTTTGATCGCTGTCGCTGCCAGAATAGATGATGTTTCTATACGGCTATTTCCTTCAATCAGGATATCGGAGACGTTAAAACCCTCTGCACCCACTGAAACGGCTGACAATAATAAGCAAAATACCAGTAAAAATCTTTTCAACATCATCATCCCTCAACTAGGAGCCTGTCGGACTATCCGGGCCGAAGCGAAAATCTGGAAGTTTGAGGCCGGATTTGGGCTCGTTTGAAAGCGCATAGCCGTAGCTATGGGCTGAAAAGGAGCGTAAATCCGGGCCAAACAGCCGGATTTGCAGCTGGCTCATGGATAGCCCGACAGGCTCCTATGGATTCAAAAACCAAAAATGGGATTATAGGAAATCACCCCGGGGACTTCAATTCAAAATATCATGGACCAGCTGACCATCCTCAATTTCCAGAACGCGATCAAGGCCGGCAGCCAACTTCCGATTATGCGTCACAATGACCATCGTGAGCCCCCTGGCCAGATGCATCCGGTTCAATAACGCCATTATCTCTTCAGAGGTTCCACTATCGAGATTCCCGGTCGGTTCATCCGCCAATAACAAACGCGGCTCCCTGACCAGTGCCCGGGCGATGGCCACACGTTGTTGTTCCCCCCCGGAGAGAGCTCCAGGCTTATGTGTCGTTCGATGCGCCAAACCAACTTCGTTCAGGATTGACGAAGCTTTTTCCGAGGCCTCAGCGCGCGGAGCACCACCGATCAGCAGAGGCATCATGACATTTTCCAATGCGGAAAATTCCGGCAGCAATTGATGAAATTGAAAAATGAAGCCGATGGTCCGGTTACGGAACGCATCTAAAGCCGCGCCACGCAGGGCGAAAATACTGTCACCTTCGAAGAAAATTTCACCTCGGGTCGGGTGATCCAGGCCACCGAGAATGTGCATCAACGTGGTCTTGCCGGCGCCCGAGGTCCCAACCACCGCAACCCGTTCGCCGGCAGCAATCTTGACATTAATCTGCTGCAAAATAGTAATTTCACCCCCTGCCGTGGTGAAATTTTTCTGCAAATTACGGATTTCAAGGAGAACCGGTTCACTCATAGCGCAAGGCCTCTGCCGGATCCATACGTGAGGCTCGCCAAGCGGGATAGATGGTGGCCAACAATGAAATCGTCATGGCCATTGTCATCACCGCAACAACTTCAGTCAGGACAATCTCCGACGGAAAATGCTCCATTCCGTAAACCGACTGGTCGAAAATGCGAATACCGAAAATGCGCTCAAAAAACTTTATAATGGCATCGGCATAGTTGGCCAACAATATGCCGAGTCCCGTTCCCAAAATAGTCCCGGAAGTCCCGATAATGAGCCCTTCGAGTACAAATATTTTCATAATACTGCGGGCATTCGCCCCCATTGACCGCAGAATCGCAATATCGCGATTTTTTTCCGTCACCACCATAATCAGGGTTGTGGCGATATTGAATGCAGCGACCAGGACAATAATCCCGAGGACGATGAAAAGCCCGAGTTTCTCCAGCTTCAGGGCAGACAGGAATGAGCCATAAATGCTCTGCCAAGGACGTATAACATAGGGGAAACCAAACTGCGCGCTCAGTGTTGCAGCAACCTGGGGAGCCTGTTCAAAACGATCAACCTCCAGCTCTACGCCGGTGACCACGCCCTCCGAGTCGAAAAATTTTTGCGCGACAGCAAGCGGGATATAGGCATAAAAACTATCAATCAGGCTGCTCTGTTGCTCAAATATTCCGACTACCCGGAAAGGTTTCATTTTCGGGACCATACCGAACGGCGTAATATTGAACATCGGCGGAATGACGTTGATGACATCGCCGACGGCAACTCCGATATTGGTCGCGGTATCAATACCTATGATAATCCCCGGCCGAACAGCCTCTTCGTCGAAGAACACCTCAGCGACCGATCGCTCAGCCACTTTCATCAGCCGTTGTGCAAAAATTTTATGTTGCTCTCCAATCCCCTTGATACTGACTGCGGCAACATTTCCTTGCGACAGCAGCATCGCCTCTTTGGAAACAAAAGGAGTGGCGGAAACAACGTGTGGGACCTGCCTGGCAGCAGTGACAAGCTCGTCTGGATTGTCCAGCCCCTCGGCATATTTCTGGATTAGTACATGGGGCACATTGCCGAGAATTTGTTGGCGAACACCGTCTGTGAATCCGGTCATCACCGCCAGTACCAGAATCAGCGCGGCCACCCCGAGGGCCACTCCGGCGATCGAAATGAAGGAAACTACCGAGATAAAGGCCTGCTTCCGCTTGGCCCTCAGGTAGCGGAGGCTGATAAACCATTCATATGCCATTGATATCCGTTTCAACCGGGGTCAGCCGACTTCCGGCCTCAGTTGCGGAAAGAGAATGACATCGCGAATCGACGCAGAATTGGTCAACAACATCACCAACCGATCAATCCCGATCCCCTCACCGGCCGTCGGCGGCAAGCCGTATTCAAGAGCCCGGAGGTAATCATCATCCATTGCGTGGGCCTCTTCATCCCCGGCCGCTTTTTCCTCCAACTGTTTGACGAAACGCTCTTTCTGATCGATGGGATCATTCAGCTCTGAGAAGGCATTGGCCAACTCACGACCGACGATAAACAGTTCGAACCGATCAACCACCTCCGGACACTCGTCATTTTTACGCGACAGAGGTGAGATCTCTGTCGGGTACTCGGTAATGAAGGTCGGTTGCCAGAGCTTCGGTTCGACCACCTCATCAAAAATTTCCGCCAGCAGCTTACCGTGCCCAATCTTGTCGTCCAGGTCCAGGCCGAGCGACTTGGCATAATTGAGCGACTGCTCCCGATCTTCGAGGATCGCCATGTCAACCTCGCCGTATTTGACGATGGATGCCTTGAGAGTGAGTCGATCCCAGGGAGGTGTCAGGTCAACCTCTTTTCCTCCGTAAGGAATCACCAGCCCTCCGCAAATCTCATCGGCCACATGGCAAATCAGTTCCTCGGTGAAATCCATCAGGTCATGATAGGTCGCATAAGCGCGGTAGAACTCCATCATCGTGAACTCGGGATTGTGCTGAATCGAAATACCTTCATTGCGAAAATTACGGTTGATTTCGAAAACCCGGTCGAAGCCACCGATCACCAGGCGCTTCAAATAAAGTTCGGGGGCGATCCGCAGGAACAAATCCATTTTCAGCGTATTGTGATGAGTCACAAAAGGCTTGGCCGTGGCACCACCGGCCATCGGCTGCATCATCGGCGTCTCGACTTCAAGATATTCATTGTCAACCATGAACTCACGAATCAGGCTGACAATCTGAGTGCGCTTGCGAAAGGTGTCGCGCACATCGGGGTTGACGATCAGATCCAGATAACGCTGCCGGTAACGAGTTTCCACATCGGTCAAACCGTGCCATTTCTCCGGCAACGGCAACAGTGACTTGGTCAGCAGGCGAATTTCAGCAGCCCGCAACGAAAGCTCATCGGTTTTGGTACGAAACGGTCTGCCGCAAACACCGACAATGTCGCCGATATCAAATTTTTTGAATTGTTCAAAAGACTCTTCACCAACCTGATTGCGGGCAACATAAACCTGAATTTGCCCCGAAACATCCTGGATTTGCAGAAACGCCGCTTTACCAAAATCACGGCGGGCCATAATCCGGCCGCCAACCCGATACTCCAGTTCACAGCTTTCCAGTTTATCTCTATCATCAGCAGCGTGCGCCGCAGTCACCTGCCCGGAGGTATGGGTCACCTTGAAATCGTTGGCGAAAGGATTGACACCTGCTTCGCGAAAGCTGTCAACCTTTGCCCGGCGTTGCTGCAATAATTCGTTCAGTTCTTCCATCTTCAAACATCCTTAAGCAGTCGATTTTTGCTGCGCACAATACCCCCTGCACCCTCGCTTCGTCAAGGAGAAAGCCGGGTTTCAGCTCCCTGAAAAATTCGGCAAAACGTTAATTGCCAATCGGTTTAAAGGTATCCGCACATCCGGGCCCGACCGCTGAAAAACCGGTCTAGAATTTTTCAAACTCTGTCATGGCAAGGCTGAAAGATTCAGGAATCCGGCATGGCTTACGTGTCTGGTAATTGAAACAAACCACCGGGGTCGTCCCTTCGGCAGTCAACATACCATCACGCTCGACGCGATATTCCAGAGTAAACGCCGAGCGCTTCAATTCCGTGCAGCGAACAGCCACCGTGAGCTGATCATTTAAAAACATCTCCGCCCGGAAAAAAACATGCGCTTCCGGCATAATAATTCCGCAACCACCGAGATCCAGTTCCGAATAGGGACCCAATATACTGAAGTAGGCAATCCGGGCATCCTGAAAAATGTTCAAAACCGCAGAGTTTGCGACATGGCCACCGTAATTAACATCAGAAACCCGCACCCGGTAGGGAAAGCTGAATCGAAATTCTTCCATTTACTACCTTTGACAATGGTGACAAAAATAGGTTGATCGTTGTCCCTGTCGCAGACAGCTGATCGACCCACCACAGGAGCGGCAAGGCTCTCCAGAGCGCCCATAGACCTGCAGTTGTTGTTTGAAATACCCCGGTTTGCCATCAGCTTGCCGAAAATCACTGATGGTCGTTCCGCCGGCATCAATTGCTTCGGTGAGAATATCCTTGATAGTGGTCACCAGTTTCCGATAACGCTGCAGACTGACTTTTCCAGCGGTCCAGGTTGGCCGAATCGCGGCCCGAAACAAAGCTTCACTGGCATAGATGTTACCGACACCAACCACCAACTTCTGATCCATGATGAACGGCTTAACGGCAAGTTTTCGCCGACGGGAGGCCTGGTACAAATAATCAGCGGTAAATTCATGCGACAATGGCTCAGGGCCGAGACCGATCAACAATGGATGAGCCAATGGATCCTCGTTCGTCCAAAGCAGCGCCCCGAATTTGCGGGGGTCGGTAAAACGCAGGCAACTGCCGTTGGTAAAAATGATATCCACATGATCATGCTTGTTTTCAGTTGTTTCCGCCGGGATCACGCGCAAACTGCCCGACATCCCCAGGTGAAGAATCAATGTTCCTGTCGCAAACCGCAGCAACAGATATTTGGCACGCCGCTCAACAGCCTGGACCTCCAGGCCGGGCAATCGATAACACAACTGTTGATCAAGAGGCCAACGCAGCTTTGGCGTGCGCAGAACCAGCTCGGCGACCCTGAGACCGGTAATCAACGGGGCTATCCCGCGGCGGGTCGTTTCTACTTCAGGAAGTTCCGGCATATCAATAGCGGATCTTGGGGGATACTTGATCGAAATGACTGAAATTGATCTGCTCCGGTGCTCCGCTATAATCATCCCCGCCGAGTTTTTGCGCAGAGTGATAACGCCAACCTTCAGCTGTCTCAATCAGCAAAGCCAGCTCGTAAAAATATTGAGAAACCCCGTCAACAGACAGTTCCATCAACAAGAGATGTTCCTCGCTGCCGTCAGCAAGCTGTCGTTGGCGTAATGAGCTCCAGCGGTTCACCACTATTCCACTCAATTGCTGCTCGGCAAACTGACAATAACCGGCGGAGTCCGGGAACTGCTGCAAAAAAGGCGCATCAACATGATAACCGGCATACACTGCTGGATAATCTGCATCTGCCAGGGCTTTAAAACGAGCAGCTAAAAACTGTTCGGCGGTCATTCTTTCAACCTCGGATCCAGGGCATCACGGATCCCCTCACCGAGGAGATTATAACCCAGTACGGTAATTAAAATTGCAACACCGGGAAACACCGACAACCACCAGGCGCTGCCAAGGGTCTGTTTGCCGGTAATCAGCATGTTTCCCCAGGAAGGCGTGGGCGGCTGCACCCCGATCCCGAGAAAAGACAGGGCACTTTCCGTCAGGATGGCCCCGGCGATACCCAGGGTGGCCGAAACCAGCACCGGAGAAAGAGCATTCGGCAGAATATGCCGGAATATCAGACGCAGATCAGAAGCCCCCAGTGCTTGTGCGGCAAGCACAAAATCACGTTGTCGCAGACTGAGAAACTCGGCACGAATCAGCCGTGCTACGCCCATCCAGCTGGTCAGGCCGATGACGATCATGATATTCCAGATTGATGGATCCAGAAAAGCAATCACCGCGAGAATCAGGAAAAAAGTCGGAAAGCAGAGCATAATATCGACAAACCGCATGATTAACGCATCAATCCAGCCACCGTAATACCCTGCCAGAGAACCGAACAGAATACCGATCAAACTGGAGACACCGACGGCGACAAAACCGACCAGCAAGGAGATACGCGCACCGTACAACATCCTCACCAGCACACCACGACCTAAATCATCCGTGCCCATGGGGTGTTCCCAGCTCGGCGGCAACAGTCGTTGTCCGACATCAATGACGGAAGGATCGGCACAGACTAAAGATGCAACTGCGGCCATCAAAAACATACACAGAACTATCGCACCACCGACCATAGCCATCCGGTTATGGCGCAGGCGTTGCCAAACAACATCACGGATAAATACGCTACGCTGGATCGTCATAATTAACCAAACTTTATCCGTTCTACGTCAATCGCACTCAAAATGCCCTTCTCCTGCAAAACCTCCAGCAAACGATCAACGCGCACATCATCCCCCGGAAGATCACTGAAGTCGACGCCCTGTTGTTCCAAAATGAAATTTTCAGCTGGAGGTTCGGGCGACTGCAGCGGTTCAGCCGGCAGATTATTTTTCAAGGCTTGACGAATTTCATCTTCCGAGGCCAGCACCGGCAGCACCCGGCAGCCGCTCGCAAACTGCAATTCGTTAATCAGGTTTTGGTTGGTCGGATCAGTCATCGCCACGCGGAGAATCTTTTCTGACCCTGAGTGACGTAACTCAATCGGCACCACCAGCAAATACTTCAATTTGTCTGCCGGCAAAATTGCGATTAACTCCTGAGGAATTTCTAAATCTTTCAGCGAAATACGAGAAAATTTCGCCTGCGATTCCAGAAATTCCATCATCGTATCTTCCGGCAGATAACCGAGCTTAACCAGCGCACTACCGATCCGCCCTCCCAGATTCCGTTGCATTGACAGCGCAGAATCGAGCTGGAACTGGTCGATCAGACCTGCTTCCAGCAACATTTCGCCAAGTCGGTTCGCGTTCAGTTGCATAAATTCTCCCAGCTCGTATTTATTCGGAAACTCCGGATGAAAACGATGAAGTTTCCGGATGGAAACCGGCAAGCGTTCCAACTCACGAACATTCAGCCCTCCTGTTGTCCGTGGCGGATGCGTGGATCGGCAATCGCGTAGGAGATATCGGCCAGCAGATTACCAAGCAGGGTCAGCACTGCACCCATCACCAGAATCCCCATAATCAACGGATAATCCCGCATCATGACACCATCGTAGAACAACTTACCCATCCCCGGAATAGCGAAGATGGTTTCGAATATGACACTCCCACCAATCAGTCCCGGGACTGACAGCCCCAAGATAGTGATGACCGGTAACAGAGCATTACGTAAAGCATGTTTGTAGATAACGGTCTTTTCCGACAGGCCCTTGGCACGCGCCGTAAGAATATAATCCTGCCGCACCACTTCCAACATATTTGAACGCATATAACGAGAGAATCCAGCCACCCCACCGAGAGCAGAAACAAAAACCGGCAGGACCAAGTGCGCCAAACGGTCGAATAGTTGTCCACTCCAGCTCAGGTATTCATAACCGAGAGATTTCAGACCGGAAATCGGCAAAAGACCCAGCCGCACACCGAACCAGTCCATTAACAACAGGGCCAGCCAGAAAGAAGGCATGGCAAAACCGGCAAAAACCAGCATCGTGGTGACCCGGTCAAATCCCGAATTGCGCCTGACGGCAGAAGCAATCCCCAAAGGGATCGAGACCGCAAGAATCAATAAGATTGACAGGACATTGAGCAGCATTGTCACCGGCAAACGCTCCACCACCTTGTCAAAAACCGGGCGTCGGTCTGTGGCGAAAGACTCCCCGAAGTCGAGCTGAACCAGCTGCGACAGCCATTTCCCGTATTGTACATGGAGCGGCTGATCAAGTCCGTATTGTATACGCAACCGTTCCTGCAGCTCGGTGCCGGCCTGCGGATTCATTTGCGTCTGGATATCGGTCGGTTCCCCCGGAGCCAAATGAATGACCATAAAAGAGATCAGGGTAATCCCAAACAACAAAGGGATAAGTGTCAGCAGACGCTTGAAGAGGTATCGCAGCATTCTGTCAGCTTTCGCAATTTATCGAGTTTCCAATTTGGAAACTTTCGTCGCCCCCATCCGGCATTTCCGGATGGGCACTATCGAGAATATTTCTGTTCCGCCGCAGGAACGAACCATTGGGTAAAATTATACCGGATCCCGGCCGGAGCAGGTTCGACCCGGCGAAAACGTTTTGAAACGGCCGGTAGAGCCTCCGGGATATAGAGAAAAGTATAGGGTTGCTCTTCAGCCAGAATTTCCTGAAAACGATCATAATAGGCTTTACGTTGTTGCGGAGGGAAAACTCGCCGCCCCTCTTCCAGCAACTGATCAACTTCAGCGTTTTTAAAACCGATAAAATTGAGCTGCCGCGGACCAATTTTGCTCGAATGCCAGATATTGAACTGATCAGGCTCCGGGCCGCCGGTCCAACCGAGAATCGTTGCATCAAAATTCCCCGGATTGATAAACTCTTTCAGAAAAGTCGCCCACTCGATCACTCTCAGCTTAACCTCAACACCAACGTCCTTGAAGCGTCGCTGAATAATTTCACCGGTTTTGGAGCGCAGGTCGTTCCCCTGGTTGGTAACGATGGTAAAAGCAAACTTCCGACCATCCTTATCCAACACCCCGTCCCCATCCGAATCGGTCCAGCCGGCGGATTGAAGCAGTTCACGAGCTTTCTCGGGACTGTAGTCATATCTCGGAACATCCGCATTATGGACCCAGGTGTCGGGCTTGTAAGGCCCGGTAGCGACAGCACCGTAGCCGAGTAACACACCCTCAATAAGTTCCTCTTTGTTGATGGCATACGCAAGCGCCTGGCGAACCTTTTTATCCTGGAAAAGTGGCCGATTCAGATTGTAGCCGAGATAGGTATAGCCGAAATTGAGATAACGGAACTTATTATAAAGCCGCCGAAATGCCGGCGTATCCGTCTGGCGATCAAATTGCAGCGGCGCAAGTCCCATAAAATCCAGGCTACCGGTCTGCAGTTCCAAAAACTGCGTCGAAATATCGGGAATGATCCGGTAGACGACCCGTTTGATATAGGGCTGTCCTTCGAAATAATCGGGATTCGCTTCGAGAACAATCTTCTCTCCGGCCTGCCAGTCTGCCAGTTTATACGGCCCGGTCCCGATCGGCTTGCGAGCGAGCGAACTTTTGGTCACCTCCTGCCCCGCAAGCAAATGTTTCGGATGCACCGACATTCCCCAACTGATCAGCGCCGGGGCGTAAGGTTTTTCATAATGCGCGACAAAAGTATATGGATCAGGCGTTTCGACGCGGGTCACCTGTTTGAAGGATTCGGCATAGGCCGTCGGCGTCTTCGGATCGACGTAAAGTTCGTAATTGAATTTTACGTCAGCAGACGTAAAGGGTGCGCCATCGTGCCATTTGACCCCTTTACGCAGATGAAAGGTAATCGTCAGATTATCTGCTGAAATTTCCCAGGATTCAGCCAGTTCACCTTCAGGAACCAGATTTTTGTCGTAGCGGACCAACCCATTGTAGAGCAGACCATTAATATCGCTGGAAGCGGAATCCGAGGCCAACACCGGCAACAAGATACTGGCATCCCCGATGGAGGCCTCAATAAAGGTGTCACCATACTCAGGTGTCAAAACCTTTTCAACCCCGGGAAGACCGGCTTCCTGCAGGTTATCACAAGCCGACAGGGAAAATAGCAGAAACACTGCTCCAATGAATATCGATCGCACTTCTGACTCCGAATAAACCTGCGTTATTAAAGAATCGGCTCTACCGCAATCTGAGCCGGTATCTCCAAGGTGAAACGCTCAGGATCAATCCTGACGTTAGTCTGTAAAGCAGAAAATTTAAAGACAACCCTTGTGTCCCCCTCCGCCAACGTTATCTGTATCTTCCGGGGGAAAACATCTTCCTCGTTAAATTTATCGTAAAGAACTTCAAGAAAAATACCCTCTTGAGAAAAATAACGACAACCGACAAAACGTAAATGCCGGTCAAAAAGCAGTTCCTGCCGAACTTTTTGATTGTTTAAGCGCAGCAGCAGGATATTTTCTTCAGCAACAACCTCAGCCTGCTGATAAGTAATCAACGGTGGTTCGTAGAGAAGCAAGCGCACCATGTCTTCGGTTGCCAGCGGCACCCTGGTAAAACGCGCAAGATTCTCCGCTGTCGCCGGACCACGCAAGAAGCGACTGGGAACCGTTGTATGCATAAAGACCGAAAGTTCTTTCCCGTCCGCAGTCAGCTGCAGGATCAATTGACCAAAGCCGGTCAACACATCGGCTCGAAGCCGGTCGGGCTTCTCAACCAACAAAAACTGCTGACTGGAAAAGAACTTTCCCTTGACGGTCATGCTGACTTTTGCCGTACCGTCCAGTGAGTGAACCCGTCCGGTCGTGTCGGCAAGTCTTGTCAACAAAAATTCCACTGTCGGCAATTCTGTCCAAGTCACTTGCGGCGGCCGGGCACAGGCCGACACAAATAACACCAGGATAATAAACAGACGGCTCACGGAGCACCTCCAGAGGGCAGGGCTTGTAGTTTCTCTATCACCCCCTCAGCCTGAGGATCGACTTCAAGGGCCTTGCGATAAGCCTCAGCGGCCTTTAGCCAAAGCGTCAAGGCACGGTATAGATCCCCGAGATGTTCCAGGATCACCGGATCCTCCGGTAACAGGCTGGAAGCCTCTTCCAACTGTTCCCGGCTCTCGTCATAACGCCCCATCTTGAAATAAATCCAGCCCAGAGTATCAATGATGTAGCCGCTCTTTTTCGTCGACAAAGCTTTTTGTACTCGTGTCAGCGCCAGTTCCAAGCCTTCTCCGGTCTCAGCCTGGTGATAAGCAATAAAATTGAGGGCTTCCGGATGATCCGCATCAAGACTCAAAATGTTCTGCATAACCTCAAGAGCTTTCTGACGGTCACCACACCTCTCATAGAGAACTGCTTGCTGGTAGCGCAGTTCAATATCGTGCGGGAAACGCTCTATGCCCTCAAGAACCACCTCAGCCGCGCCAGTGAGATTGTCTTGATCGCCGAGAAATGAAGTCAGATAATAATAGATTTCCGGGTGGTGGATCCCCCGTTGCAGAACCTTCCTCAAAGCAACAACGGCCTGATCAACCTGGCCGGTTTGTTTATAAATGTAGGTCAGTTGCATGACCGTTTCCGCAAAAATCGGGGAACTTTCGCTGACCGGTGACATCACCTCGACAGCCTCAGTATATTTTTTCTGACCGAGCAGGGCCATCCCGAGATAATAACGATTACGCCCCTGGTTCTCCTCATGGCGTAACAGTTCACGAAAATCGTTTTCCGCCTGCTCCCACTGTTCCAACTCAAGTTGGATCAGACCGATCCGCCCAATCACCTGTCGGTTATCCGGAAATTGCTGACGGATTGCTGCCAGTTGTTCCAAGGCCTCCAGATGACGGTTCTGCTGCAGATAAAGCATCGCCAGTTGCTGACGAACGGCAACAGCACGGGGGTTACGACGGATTCCCTCGCGATAAAGTTGAAATGCCTCAGCAACGAGATTTTGCTGTTCCAGCAAGCGACCATATTCGAGAATAACCTGCCGTTGATCAGGCTGGCGTTCCAAAAGCACCTGATAGACGGCTTCCGCCTCCTTGGGTTGCTTATTTTCCTGATAAAAGCGGGCCAGGGAAAGCTGTGCCAAACGAGCCTCCGGCTGCTGCTTCACCAACCGCTCCAAAACTGTTATTGCCTCATCGATCTGCCTTAATCTCCCCAATGCCATCGCTAAACGCATCGGTAACATTTCATCACTATCGGGAGCCAGCTGCAGAGCCCGACGGTAGTGATGAACTGCGGCCTCATCCTGTTTCTGATAACTGAGCAGATCGCCGAGCAATTCATGCCCGGCAACATTATCAGGTGATTTGTCTAATATATTCCGCAGAAGGACAATCGACTCTTCCGATTGCTCCAAATGCAGCAACCCTTTGGCCAGATGCATCCGCAGATAATCAGTTTTCTGATCAAAAGCAACCGCACGTTTTAATGCAGCAACCGCCGCCTTCCAGCGACCCTCCGCCGCCAAAAGGCGAAACTGGGCATAAGCAAACAGGGCCTTGGCGTTTGGGTCAGCATACTCAGAACGATAAGCCTTCGTATTGTTCGACTCAGGCAGCGGCTGCTGTAAAACCGTACAGCCAAACAAAAGCAAGCAAAGAGAGACAATCAGAAGGGGTTGGATTTTCACAAAGATCCTATATGGCATGAAGTCTAAGTGGCCTGTTGGGCGTTATCAAGCAGTGTTTTCCTGCAGGACGAATCGTAAGACGGTCTCTATGTTGATAACTAGCACACTCGATCAAAAAGCGTCAAACCCTTTCCATATCTGTCATAAATACTTTACAGTAGTGAAATCTCTGATAAATTTCAGTTATGCTGCTGACTTGAAAGCAGATTCCTGTTTCCTCTACGCAGTCATTTTCCGGTTGACTGTAAACAGCGGAAACGGGATAACAAGGCAGCTGATCCTTTCACGCAGTCACTCGTAATGAGGCCATCAATGAAAGACCGTCAAGGCGATCCAACCAAAGAAGCGTGGGTCATCTGTTTGCTGCTGGGAGTCATATTAATAAACTTTCCGTTCATTCACATTTTTAATAACCAGCAACAAATTTTCGGCATACCGCCACTGGTTCTTTATTTCCTTATCGGCTGGCCGGCATCCATCGGTGTTACTTGGCTTTTTGTCAGACACATGGGAAAAGAAAGCTCAACGATTGATCAAGAGACCGGAGAATAACAGGCATTTATGATTTCTGCTAAAATTGTCCTGATTATCTCGCTCATCTACTTTGCGCTGCTGTTTGCTATCGCCTATTATGCCGACAAGCAACGGGAGCGCGGGCGCAGTCTGCTGTCCAACTCGTACATCTATTCCTTCTCTCTGGCCGTTTACTGCACCAGTTGGACATTTTACGGCAGTGTCGGCAGGGCAGCCACCAGCGGACTGGAATTTTTACCGACCTATCTGGGGCCGACGCTGATGGCCTTCACCTGGTGGTACGTGCTGCGCAAAATGGTCACCATCAGCAAACAAGAGAACATCGTCAGTATCGCCGACTTCATCTCCAGCCGTTACGATCGCTCCGCTCTGCTTGGTGCCATCGTAACGCTCTTTGCTCTATTCGGCATCATGCCGTATATCGCGCTGCAGTTAAAAGCCATTGCCCGCACCTTGGAGATTCTTTCTTCTCCCTTGCATCTCCCCTCTGCCGGACTCAGCCCGCTGGGGACCCAGCTGCCACCTTACCTCGATACAGCCCTGATCGTCGCCCTCGTCCTCAGCCTTTTCAGTGTGCTGTTCGGCGCCCGCCACCTCGACTCATCTGAACGGCATGAGGGCCTGGTTGTTGCCGTGGCGATCGAATCACTCATCAAACTGATTGCCTTTCTCGCTGTCGGCATTTTTGTTACCTACGGACTGTTTGACGGATTCACAGATATTTTTCAGCGTTTT
Organism: Desulfuromonadaceae bacterium; assembly: GCA_030595055.1. Lineage (GTDB taxonomy): Bacteria > Desulfobacterota > Desulfuromonadia > Desulfuromonadales > Geopsychrobacteraceae > Malonomonas. The sequence continues at coordinate 10,835 of JAUVEB010000006.1, read as the reverse complement.
TTTGAACAATTTCCCGAACGGCAAGATCTATTCAGCCTCGGCACTGAAGAAACGTCTTATACCAAGTGGTTTACATTGCTTGTCATTTCGATGATGGCAATCATGTTTCTGCCACGGCAGTTTCACATTATGGTCACGGAAAACCCGGATGAGGAGAACATCAAGAAAGCGATGTGGCGGTTACCGGCCTACATGTTCCTGATCAATCTTTTTGTCATTCCGATCGCCCTTGGCGGACTGATCCTCAATGGTGGCGACACCTCGCAGGCCGACTATTTTGTCCTGACCCTGCCCCTCTCTGCCGGACATCCCTGGCTGGCAGTCCTGGTTTTCATCGGAGGATTGTCAGCTTCAGCGGGGATGGTCATGGTTTCATCCATCGCAATTTCAACCATGATTCTGAACCATCTGGTCATGCCCGTTATCCTCAAGTTGAAAATTCGCACCCATGATTTTTCCAGGGTGCTCATCAATCTGAAACGCTTAGGAATTCTCGGGGTCATCCTTCTCGGCTACGTTTACTTCAGGATCATCGGTGAATCTTATGCTCTGGTGAACATCGGGCTGGTTTCCTTCATGGCAGCGACCCAATTCGCCCCGGCGATGATCGGCGGTCTTTACTGGAAGCGAGCAAATCGCCAGGCAACAACCACAGGATTGCTATTCGGCTTCATCCTCTGGTTTTACACCTTGCTCATTCCATCCTTCGTCCGTTCCGGCTGGATCGATTCAGATATTCTGCATGACGGTCTTTTCGGCATCGCTTTACTCAAGCCAGAGGAACTGTTCGGCTTGCGTGGATTCGATATCTACTCACACTCCCTGTTCTGGAGCTTGCTCTTTAATCTATCCGCCTACCTGACGCTCTCCTTCTTCACCAAACAGAGCGAGACAGAGACGCTGCAGGCAGACAAATTTGTTGATGCTTTGAATGAAACCGTTGAACCGATTCAACGAAAGCGCATCAGCAAAGCACCGACAATCGTGGAATTTGTCGGTCTGATGTCTAAATTCATCGGCGAAAAACCAGCGAATGCGGCAATTTCCGAGTACCTGAAAAACCGCACAATCGATACTCGAGGCAGCCTGTCCGACCACGAGATACCCGACCTGAAAATTTTTGCAGAACGAACCCTGGCCGGTCATGTCGGTGCCGCCCCGGCACGCATTATCCTCGAAAACTATCTTTCAACCCGCGGCAGTAAAATGGAAGATGTTTTCGACATTTTCGGTTCAGTCACCATCAGTCACGCTGCCAACCGCGAACAGTTGAGTGTCCTCTACGATGCAGCACAGATTATCGCCAGCGGAGCCGATTTACAAAAAGTCCTGGACGATATTCTCGGACTGCTTTCCGACCAATTCAAATTCGACCTCTGCGTCATCCGCTTCCTTGAGGAAGAAACCATGAACCTGGTGGTCAAAAGTCAAAAAGGCATGTCTTCCGTCCACTTTGGACAATCTGAACGCAATCTGAACGTGGAAACCTATATCGGCCAGGCATTTCTCTCGAACACTACGGCGGTCGTCAACGACACCGAGTTTCTTGATAAACCAACCTCAGCAGAAATCATTTACCGCGAAGGCATTACCTGCTTCGCCCATACACCGATCGTTCTCGAAGGAGAATCGGTCGGGGTTCTCTCAGCCTTTTCAAGAACCGTCAAGGGAATTTTCACCAAAGAATTTATTGCCCTGTTTGAAAATTTGGCGGGCCAGGTGGGGATCGCCTGGAGAAATGACAAACAGCTTCAAGGCCTGCTGGAAGTCCATGAACAGGAGCGGGAGATGCAGATTGCCAGGAATATCCAGATGAGTCTGTTACCGGCCACCATTCCACAGATGGAAAAAATTGAAGTCGCCGGTCTCTGCGTTCCTGCCCATCAAGTCGGGGGAGACTATTACGATTTTATAACACGGGAAGAAAACGGTTTTGACCTCATCGTTGCTGATGTCTCCGGGCATAATATCGGCTCTGCACTGATCATGGCCGAAACACGAACCTTTATCCATGCACGCATCGACAGCATCAAGCAACCGGCCGAGATGCTCAAATCCCTCAACAAATTTTTCTTCGACAACATGGATTGCTCGGATTTGTTTGTCACCATGTTTTACGCGCAATATTCCCCGGATACTTATAAACTCGGCTATAGTAGTGCCGGCCATAACAATCCGCTCCTCTGGCGGCAGAACAAACAGGAAATCGAACTCCTCGACGCCGATGGTCTTATTTTCGGCATCAAACCCACGGTCGAATTCCAGCAGAAAACAACACAACTTGAAGTAGGCGATATTCTGCTGCTTTACACGGACGGCATTGTCGAGGCTGAAGATAACAATAACGAATTTTTCGGCACAGAACGCCTGGGTAAACTGATCCAGGAATCTGTCGATCTATCGGCCAAGGAACTTATCGATCGCATTATGGATCAAGTACGGATGTTTACCGGGCTACGACACTTCATTGATGATATCACGCTGGTTGTTATGAAGATTTTGAAATAATAATCAATCAGAACACAAGGATGTCATACTTGTGGAAAATGTTGTATAATTGCACTTGCTAACAACCAGTTGATATTCAGCCAGACAAGGAGGAGTTCATGCAACTGAACATTACGGAACAGGACGACATCGTCAGAATTGAGGTTCAGGAAGAACGGATGGATGCCCACAACAGCGGCGACCTGAAAGAGCAGATGCTCCAACTGTTCGACGAAGGAAAATACAACCTGATCATCGATCTATCGGCAGTGCGTTTTGTCGATTCATCAGGACTTGGCGCCTTGGTTTCCGGTTTTAAAAATGCCAGTGCTCGCGAAGGCAGTTTAAAACTCTGCTGTTTACAGCCGCAAGTACGCTCCATGTTTGAGTTGACCCGCCTGCATAGAGTGTTTGAAATCTTCGCCACAGTAGAAGAAGCCGTAGACAGTTTTTGACCATTTTTTAACGAGAGGCTCAACAGAAAGGAGTTGAGATTGAAACAAGTCGAGGTCAACATTACGGTCCCCAACCAAACCAAGTATCTTTGCATGATCGGCAAGATCGGAGAGAGCCTTGCGTACACTCTCAACAACTACCACGGAGACCGTGAAGAACTTGCCTACCATCTCAATCTGGTGCTAACGGAAGCCCTGTCAAATGCGATATGCCATGCGAATGCCTGCGATCCGACCAAGGAAGTGCGTGTTTCAATTTCAGCGTCTGACAAAGATTTGAAAATATGTGTTTTCGATCAAGGAAAAGGTTTTGACATTCAACCTCTGGCAAAAATGAAAGTCCATGAAACAGCCGAGGGTGGACGTGGTGTCCAGATCATTTTCAAACTGATGGACCGGGTTGAATATCTACGAAAAGACTCGGGCAACGTTTTGGAAATGACCAAACGACTGCATTAAGAACAAAGCAACAAGAATTGGCAAAGAAGCAGGGAACGACAAACGCTACTCGCTGCTCTTTATATTTCGGCTAAACGGAAAGAATCTCCAGTAACTGCAAGTGGCTTTGCAAATTCAGTTCACCGGAAACACAACCACCATAACCGGCAAATCTAACTTTCGCACTGGCCGCAGCCTGCTGGTCAAGTTCTGAGTCCCCGATAAACAGACACTTTTCCGGAACTGCTCCGAGTTTTTCTGCAGCGAGCAACAACATGTCAGGCGCAGGTTTCGGGCGACTAACATCACAGCTGGTGACCACCGCACTGAAATAGTCCTCTAAACCGAAATGGGAGAGGATCGGTTCCACGCTTGTCCCCCGGTTTGTAGCTACCGCCAACGGGTATTTATGCGAAAGTTTTTCCAAGACCCGCTTCAAATACGGCTCAGGTTTCATCTGCGGAATAAACTGACGATAATCAAGGGTCGCCGCGTACTCCAGCGCCGGTTGCAATTCTTCAGGATTGACCAGTACAGAAAGAACATAGGGTGAGCTGGCAGTGTGACAGAGATGCGCACGCTCCGGTTGCTCAACGGTAATCGCAGGATAAGAGAACTGCTCTAAAATTCGATTATAATAGGCAAGATTCGCCTGGCGACTCTCAAACAACACTCCATCACAATCAAAAATAATGCCCACAATCTTATTCATGCAGCTTTCCCTTTAACAAGACGATCATCCCGACACATCCGACCAGCAACATCGGCAAGGAGAGTAACTGTCCCATTGTCGCTCCACCCCAGAGGAAGCCCAGGTGAGCATCCGGTTGCCGGACAAACTCAATCAGGAAACGGAACAGACCGTAAAGTGCCAGGAAGCAAAACCCCGGCACCCCCGTTTTCACCTTCAAACGATGTAGAGAATAGATAATGACAAACAAAACGACACCTTCAAGCAGTGCCTCGTATAGCTGACTGGGATGTCGTGGCGCGCTACCACCCCCTGGAAAAACAACCCCCCAGGGAACATCAGTCACCCGCCCCCACAGCTCAGCATTGATAAAATTTCCGATTCGCCCGAAACCGAGACCGATCGGCACGGCCACCGCTGCCAAATCAGCAACCATCAACAAAGAGAGATCGTGTTTTTTACAAAAAAGCAGCAAGACAATCAAAACCCCGAGCAAACCACCGTGAAAACTCATGCCCCCTTCCCAGACATAAAAAATTTCCAGGGGTCGGGACAGGTAGTAGCTGGGGTTATATAGCAGGGTGTAACCAAGGCGCCCTCCTAATATGACACCAAGCACCGCATAAAAAAGCAGATCAGAGATAAGCTCTTTGCTGATCGGCAGGCGGCGCAACCTTGCAACCTGTTGCATCACCAGATACCCGCCGACAAAACCAAGCAGATACATCATCCCGTACCAACGCACGACCAGCGGGCCGATATGGAAAATTACCGGATCGATCTGAGGAAACGGCATCAACTTTCCTTTTTCAAATTCTCATATACAGCAACCATATCAACAGGGACTGGGGTCGTGAAATCAAGCTGCTGACCAGTGACCGGATGCTGGAAAACCAATCTTGCTGCATGCAACAAAGGACGTGCAATCACCTTCCCATGAAACTCTTTTGGTCCAGCGTAGCGCTGATCACCCAGCAACGGACATCCTTGCTCAGACATGTGCGCACGTATTTGGTGAGACCGGCCCGTCAATAAATCTATCTCAAGCAAAGAACAATCGTTGAAACTCTCAACCACGCGATATCGGGTTATTGCCTCTTTCCCCCCCTTTTTAACCGACATGACCCTGTTAACTTTCCGGACTCTGGTTAAATAAGAGCGAATTTCACCTTCCGATGACGCTGGAACACCTGAGACTAAAGCAAGATAGCGTTTCTCGACACGGCGTTCCAGAAAAATCTGGGTCATTTTTTTATGTGCTTTTTGGTGAATCGAAAAAACGATCAATCCACTTGTGCCTCGATCGAGACGTTGTATCATACCGAGTTCCGGTTTTTGCCGTGGTCGAAACGGATCCTTCAGATACCACTGTAAAGCCTCGTAGAGGGTTCCTTTATAACGGGCATGGGTCGGCTGAGTATCTACAAAAGCCGGTTTATTTAAAACAATAAGATAAGAATCACGATAAATCACATCCTCTTCGGCAATACGGTACGGATCCATGGGCAAATGGTCCAGATAGACCTCAATCCGGTCTCCGTTTTGAACTGGCTGAGAACAACTTCTCACGCGTCTGCCCTGCAGATGCACACCACCCAGATCGATCACTTTTTTCACCAGTGTTCTGGATAAATTTTCATGCGCATCTGCCAAGAAAAGATCAAGTCGCCAACCATGTTTTTCTGCCGAAACAGTTAACCGAAAAATTGTCCATTTCATGAACTTAAAACCACCCAAGCATATGATTTCCGGTATATATTATTCATATCATCAGTTGTTTTTTCTTGACAAGAGAAACAGGGTTGTTATGATCAAAGCAGGTTAAAAGTGTTCTTTGAATTTCTGGGGTGTGCGGGTCGTTTTCAGGCGTTGGCCAACGTTCAATATGACCTGTCAATCCGTGGAGAGATGGTGAGCAGGCCGGCCCATGAGCAGGACGCCTAAAGTCCCTCCCGACGACAAGATTAACCTTCAGGTCATCTGTCTTGGAACAAACCGGCACCCCGGAGACTATTTGACAATCGGCGGCGGCCTTTTGCTAAGGTCTGAGGTCGGAGCCTGCAACCGAAACAGTGACTACGTGCCAGTCAGCATTGGCTGCCACGGGACATTTGAGTAGGACGCAGGGGGCCAGCTAAACAGGAACGTCGAAGTCGATTGTCGAAGCCATATAAAAGCCCTGGAAGAAAATTTCCGGGCTTTTCTGCATTCTGTTCTAAATTTATGCATCAACCCGTTCACGCAATTCTTTACCCGTTTTAAAAAACGGCGTTTTACGAGAAGGAATTTTAACAAGCTCTCCGCTTTTTGGATTTCTAGCCTCACGCGCATCACGCTCACGAACTGAAAAAGAACCAAAACCACGAATTTCCACCCGGTCACCGTCAGCCAGGGCATTTCCGATACCACCAAAAATCAGATTAATAATCGCCTCAGCATCCTTTTTATTGAGGAGATCATGCCCCTCAGACAGTCTTTCAATCAATTCACTTTTGGTCATTTTCACCTTCCAGACATTAAACTTTAATAACCATTCCACAGATACTGAAGTCCGCCAGAGATCTGGGGAGGCAAACTGACCCCCAAATAACGACCGGCAACCCCCTGAAGCCAACGTTCCAGATAATTCACATCTTTCGACTGCGGGTAAAATCGGACAGGGTCTGCGCCCAAGCCGGAAACTTTTGCGGCATACTCAACCGCATCACTCAAAGTTCCGAGTTCATCAACCAAACCGGCTGCTTGAGCCTGTTCACCAGTAAAAATACGACCATCCACAAAGGGCTGTAAACGCTCAACGGGGAGATTACGTCCTTCGCTGATGGCCCGAACAAACTGTGCATGAACGTTATCTATCATCTCCTGCAACAGTTGCCGGTCTGCATCAGATAAATCTCTTGTCGATGAACCAATATCCTTAAACTGACCGCTTTTAACCACCTCTGTTCTAACGCCGATCTTTCCCATCAGCCCTTGATAGTCAGGTAAAGACATGATGACACCGATACTGCCGGTAATGGTTCCGGGATTGGCAAAAATCCGTTCCCCGGCCACCGCCAAATAATAGCCACCGGAGGCGGCGATCGATCCCATTGAAACAACCAGCGGTTTTTCCTCAGCTAAACGTTTCAGTTCCGCATGAATTTCCTGAGAAGGGGCGACTCCGCCGCCAGGGGAATCGATACGCAAAACTACAGCCTTAATGGTTCTGCTTTTGCGAAACTCGCTGATTTGCTCAATCAGTTGCTGAGCATCGACGATCATTCCTCGAACTTCCAGAATACCGATCTTATTACCAACCGAGACAACAACCGAACGACCGGTTACCATTCCAGTGATCAAGACAGCCAGGAGAAAAAACAGGAAAATCGCGCCAATCGTCATTGATGCCATTAAAAATGGACGTTTTTTCATCAGTCTCAACAAAAAAGGGACTCCGGACAACGCCGGAGTCCCCATCATCTGCAAATAAATATCAGTCGTCAGACTTACGATCCAGTGCGCCTTGCAGTAGAGCCCCCAGATTCGAAGTCGCACTCTTTTGAGCGCCCATAAATTCGTTGACTTCGGCTTTCTCTTTCAAAACATCAATATTCTTGATCGACAGAGCAATCTTACGATCAACCGTATCAACGTGCATTATGGCCGCTTCAAGTTCATCACCGACAGCCGCAAATTCTTTCGGTAACTCGACCTTTTCCTTACTCAGCTCAGAAACATGCACCAAGCCTTCAATCCCTTCCTCGAGCTCAAGAAAGACACCGAAATCGGTTACGGAAGTCACCTTGCCGGCAACGATAGTTCCCGGTGCGTAACGGGCCGGTACGGTGTCCCATGGATCGGAGTTGAGTTGTTTAAGGCCGAGCGAGAAACGTTCATTTTCACGATCGATATTCAGGACAACTGCCTTGACCAGATCGCCCTTTTTAAAGGCTTCAGACGGATGCTTGATCCGCTTCGTCCAGGACAGGTCGGAGATGTGTACAAGACCATCGATCCCTTCATCAACACCGACGAATATACCGAAATCAGTAATATTTTTTACCTGACCTTCGATAATGGTACCGATCGGGAACTTCTCGCCGATGACATCCCAAGGATTGGGCTCTACCTGCTTAAGGCCCAGAGAGATACGACGATTTTCAGAATCAAGAGCGAGGACAATCGATTCGACGTCATCACCGATACTAAGAACCTTATTCGGATGCTTAACCCGCTTGGTCCAGCTCATTTCCGAAACGTGGATCAGACCCTCGACACCTTCTTCCAACTCAACAAATGCGCCGTAGTCGGTCAGGCTGACTACCTTACCGGTCACCTTGTCAGCAACGGGATATTTGCCACCGACATTCAACCACGGATCAGGAGAAATCTGCTTGAGTCCCAGAGAGACACGTTCTTTTTCGCGATCAAATTTAAGAACTTTAACATTAATCTTGTCACCAACCGCCAAAATATCTGACGGATGCTTGACACGCCCCCAGGACATGTCGGTGATATGTAACAGACCGTCGATACCACCAAGATCGATAAATGCACCGTAATCGGTCAGATTCTTGACAATTCCCTCAATAACCTGGCCTTCTGCCAGAGTTTTGAGAGTTTCACCACGCTGTGACTCACGCTCCGCCTCGAGCAGCACTCGGCGCGAAAGGACAATATTTCCACGACGCTTGTTCAGCTTGATGATCTTGAACTCGAAGGTCTGCCCGATGACCTTGTCCAGGTTACGAACCGGACGCAGGTCAACCTGAGAACCGGGCAAGAAGGCGTTGACACCGATATCAACCGACAAGCCACCCTTGATACGACTGACAATGCGGCCCTCAACAATGGCATCCTCTTCCAGAGAATTCCAGATTTTCTGACGATCAGCTTTTTCCTTGGAAAGAACGATCAGCCCGCTATCGCTTTCGCCACCGCCGAACAGGACATCATAAACGTCGCCGACGTTGACATTGATCTCGCCGTTTTCGTCAGCAAACTCACGGAGAGGGATCACCCCTTCCGACTTATAGCCGACATCGACAACAACCGAATCAGGATTCACCTGAACAATTGTTCCTTCAACGACATCATTACGCTTCAGCTCGAAACCGCCCTGTTCGTAATCCTTGAGCAGCTCCTCGAAGCTTTCTTCAAACTCGTCGTCCAGCTCATCCATTTCGTTTTCATCCAGCATTTCTTTGTCTTCTACCATTGGAGATGTAACCCCCTTGCGAATTTCCCGACGCCTTGCGACGGCGGACTCTTTTCGAGACTGCGGAAGATAGCACAGCCTCTGTGAAAAAACAAACCAATATTTTTCAAGCAGTTATTCTTACTCGGCGATCTTAATAGGTTTTTTGATGGAAGAGCCTGCCCGTTTATTGACCGGCAGATATTTCTTCGATCCGGGTCAGCACATCATCAATAATCCAACCGGGAGCGGATGCTCCGGCAGTGATACCGATCTTTTCCTTACCGTTGAACCATTCAGGCCGCACTTCAGCGGCAATTTCAATGTGATAGGTGCAGGGTTGCTGTTCCCGGCAGAGGCTGGCCAAGCGGGTCGTATTTGCGCTGTTAAAACCGCCGATCACCAGCATCAGGTCAACCTGGGCGGCGATACTTCTCGCCTCACTCTGACGCAAGATCGTGGCATCACAGATGGTATTGTAAGCACGCAGTTCTTTTGCCTTGGCCAGACAGATAGAAACGATTTCCTGCATATTTTCCAATGACTGGGTTGTTTGAGCAACAATGCCGATCTTTTCCAGCCGAGGTAATTTATGCGCTTCCTCGGCACTGGCCACGACGAAAACCTCACCTTCTGCATAGGAACAGATCCCTTGAACTTCGGGGTGATCGGCCTCACCAATCAAAACCAGTTGATAACCCTCTTGACTCAATTGCGCTGCGTAATCCTGGGCTTTCTTGACGAAAGGACAGGTGGCATCAACAATTTCAAGTTGCTGTTCATGAATCTCTTCAATCTCTCCGGAGGTGATTCCATGGGAACGAATCAGCACCGCGCCACCAGGAATATCAGTGACCCGCTGACAGACCTGAACGCCTTCCTGTTCCAGCTTTTCCACCACTTGCGGAGAATGGATCAACGGCCCGAGAGAGTGGATCTGATCATATTCCTCAGAGGCGGCAAAGGCCATCTTGGTGGCCCGTTTGACCCCAAAACAAAAACCGGCATGCTGTGCCAGGATAATTTCCATTTCATTCACTCCGAAAAAGCCTGCCGCCGCTCGGCAATAATTTTCAACATCTCCGCAAGAACCTCGTCGATCGTCAGTTTTGTCGAATCGATATCGACGGCATCGTCTGCTCGCCTCAACGGTCCATGCTCACGGGCACTGTCGGCAGCATCCCGCGCCTTGATCTCGATAATGGTCTGCTGCAGGTCGACAGCGAGCCCCCCGGCAAGCAACTCATCATAACGTCTCCGACCACGCTCTTCGGCGGTTGCAGAGAGAAAAAATTTGACCGCCGCCTGCGGGAAAACCACGGTACCGATATCCCGCCCCTCAAGGATAACTCCGCCCGATTGTCCCATCCGCCGCTGCAAATCAACCATGGCTTCACGAACAACCCGGCTGGCAGCCACTTTTGCTGTCAGTAAGCTGACCTCAGGAGTTCTGATCGCCGTCGAGACATCCTCTCCATTTACCAACACCCGCTCCTGTTCAGCGTCACACACAAAATCGATCTTCAGGTTAGAGCAAAGTTGTCGCAGCGCCTCTTCATCAGCAACATCGACCCGTTGCCGGTCG
>JAUVEB010000082.1 GCA_030595055.1 Desulfuromonadaceae bacterium | reverse complement strand
TCGGCAGCATGATCCCGGGCAGAGTCAGGGGCTGACGGCATGCTTGCAACAAACATTGGAAGAAATTGAAAAGGAGGGGCTTGATATCCTGCTGCCGTGGAAATCCGGCCATCTGGCGATGCCGCGTCTGTACGAACTGGCTGCGGCGGCCAACCGGTTGCGACAATAAAAGGATAATCGTAACTTCTGCAAGATGTGCTACTAGGGGACTGTCCCCCGGTTCTGGTCTTAAAGGGGGGCTGTCCCCGGCCCTTGAATGGGCGGCACCGGCATATCAGCATCCATTCTGAATAGTTACAAAAAGCCTTGAGATGGCTAAGCAAAAACTCAAAGGGATACGACCCGGATAAACCCATGTAAAGCATTCCAAGAGCATTCCGGGTTTCTCACAATCCTCCCTTGTCCCCTTCGGGCAAAGCTGTTACATATTCAGTAAGCTATTCAGCACTATCAGATCAGGAGAAAAAACGCCTGTCATCCCTTAAGTGCTGCTATCGGGGATCCAGTCTTTCGGTCTTCTAAACTCTGGGTTCCGGCTAAAATTCCTGCCGGAATGACGGTCTTTTGTACTGTGCTGAATATTTCCATATTCAACCTTGAGCCGGCTAAGCAAAACTTTGACTGAATAGCGACCCACGCCCTCCGGGCGAATTTTCATAGAGTAATTTTTGATTTCCACAGTACGTGATTTCAGGTGCTTACCTTGAAGTTACTCAGAAGATTTTTGAGGTTTTTCAGAAATGTCGATTATTTCCAGGCTGTTCAAGGGCCTTGATCGGACCGGGTTCCGCCTGCTGATTCTGGCAGCACTGGTCGGGATTGTCGCCGGTACCGGTGCCCTGTTTTTCTACTTTGCCACCAACAGCGTTGAGCACCTGATGCTTGGGAAAATCGGCAACTTTCACCCCCCCCTGGAGGGCACCCCGGAAAGCTCTTTTACCAACTTTGTTGATAGCCTGTCGATTCCCCACCGTTGGTTCCTGTTTCTGATTCCGGCACTGGGTGGCCTTTTTTCCGGCTGGCTGGTCTACAAATTTGCCCCGGAAGCGGAAGGACACGGCACTGATGCCGCGCTGGAAGCCTTTCATCGCAAAAGCGGGATCATCCGCGGCCGGGTTCCTATCGTCAAAACTCTCGCTTCAATCGTCACCATCGGCACCGGGGGCTCGGCCGGACGGGAAGGACCGATCGCCCAGATCGGTGCCGGTTTCGGTTCTTTTATCGCCACCAAGCTCGGCCTGTCCACCATGGATCGCCGCATCCTGCTGCTGGCCGGGATGGCGGGCGGCATCGGCGCGACTTTCCGTTCACCGCTAGGGGGTGCGCTGTTCGCCGTTGAGGTTCTTTACCGGGATCCCGAGTTCGAGCATGAGGGACTGATTCCCTGCATCATCTCATCTATCGTTGCCTACTCACTGTTTGGTGCGGTCACCGGCTGGAAACCGCTGCTCAACACACCCCATTTTCACTTTGACCGCCCAACGGAACTGATCCTTTACCTGGTCCTCGGTATCAGCTGTGCCCTGCTCGGTGTGGTTTATGTGAAAACCTTTTACGGCATGCGTGATCTGTTTCGCATGCTACCGTTCCCGGATTGGCAAAAACCGGCGATCGGCGGCCTGGCGGTCGGCATCATGGCGCTGTTCATTCCCCAGATACTCGGCTCCGGTTACGGCTGGGTGCAAGCGGCCCTTTACGGAAAGATGGCCCTATGGGTCATGCTGGCCGTCGCTCTGGCAAAAATCGTCGCCACCAGTTTGACCATCTCATCCGGTGGCTCCGGTGGTGTCTTTGCCCCCAGCCTGGTCATCGGTGCGATGCTTGGCGGAGCGTTCGGCGCCTCTGCGGAAATTCTCTTTCCCGCCCTGACTCAGGACCCCCGCGCTTACGTTTTAGTCGGCATGGCCGGTTTCTTTGCCGGGGTCGCCAACGCCCCGATCGCCACCCTGATCATGGTCAGTGAGCTGACCGGCAACTACGGCCTGCTGGCCCCCCTGATGCTGGTCTGTGTGGTCGCCATGATCGTCATGCGTAAAAACAGTATTTATGAAAAACAGGTTGCCGGTCGCTTCGATTCCCCGGCCCATTTCGGTGATTTTGTCATCGATATTCTGGAAGGGATTCAGGTCAGAAGTCTGGCCTCAAAAGGCCGTAAACCGACCCTGATCCCGGAAGGTATGACTCTGCCTGACATTCTCGACAAAATTGCCACGGCGAAAACCGCTTACTACCCGGTGGTCAATGGTCAGGGGCTGATGACCGGGATCTTCTCCGTCAACGATATCCGCCGGATTCTCAATGAGGACATTCCTCCGACGTTGATCATTGCCGGAGACCTGGCCATCCGGAGTGTCATCTCGGCGACACCGGAGGAGCATCTGACCTCGGTGATGAAAAAACTGACCGCCCGCGATCTGGATGAGATCCCTGTCGTCGACGCAGAGAACCCGCAAAAGGTTCTTTACATGATGTCGCGCCGGACCCTGCTGGCTCACTACGCCGAGCAGGTGGAAAAAACCAAGCAGGATTTTCAGGAATAGCGACCCACGCCCTCCGGGCGAATTTTCATAGAGTAACTTGAGCTTTCCTCATTCTTGATGCACTCGCAAAAAGTCATGAGATGGCTAAGCAAAAATTTCGCCCTACAAGGCCTGGTGGTTTTTCAGGGGTGAAGGCATACATATGGTATGTCGAGGTCCTGAAAAAACGCTGTAACGCAGTAGGTCGGACTTTTTGCGACGCCATCATTCTTGGCAGCCGGGATGATGAGGCCGTACCGGAAGGAACCGATGATCATCCGGTACGAGAATTTTCAGCCTTTACCGATGACCTCGAACAACTCAAAGAATGTGATGCATCGGACGGCAACGATCCTGACATAAAGCCACCGCACAGCATGGAAGAAGCCCTACAACAGATGTCGGGAGTCGATCTTTCCAGCATCAATGGCATCAGTACCAACACAGCACTCAAAAACATCTCCGAGATTGGTATCGACATGAGTCGCTGGAAAACGGCCAAGCATTTCGCCTCGTGACTTGGCCTCTGTCCGGCTCCAAAATCAGCGGTGGTAAGGTTCTGAGCAGCGCCACAAAGCCCGTGGCCAACCGAGCTGCTGCGGCACTACGGATGGCAGCACTGACATTATTTAATTCAAAAAGTGCATTGGGTGCCTATTTGAGACGATAACGATCACGGCTGGGTGCGCCCAAGGCAATTACCGCTACGGCTCATAAACTGGCCAGAATGATCTACCGCATGCTTAAATATGACACCGAATTTGCCGATGCCGGCCAGCAAGAATATGAAGAACGCTACAGATCACGGATTGTACATAATCTGACACGTAGAGCGAAAGAAATGGGTTTCAAACACCATAAACATGTAAGTTTAGATAGTTATGGTGAAGTTACTCAGAAGTTACTTTTGTCTTTACTTGACAGATCGTGAAAGAAAAATAATAATTAAGGACTAAAAATTAATTGGGGTATGGACTTTTGAGGACGAATGAAAAACTGCATAGTCTGGGTGAGTTTGGTTTGATCCGACAGATTCAACAGCAGGCCGGCGAGGCGGAGCATCTGGTGCTGGGGATCGGTGATGACTGTGCGATTCAGCAACAGGATTCCGGCCAAGAATTGCTGACCAGTACTGACTTGCTGATTGAGGGGGTCCACTTCAACCGGCAGTGGATCGGAATGGAAGATCTGGGCCGTAAATCGGTTGCGGTCAATGTCAGCGATATTGCTGCCATGGGCGGGACTCCGAAAAGCTTGTTTTTGGCGGTGGCCTGTCCGGCTGAAATCAGTGTCGTAGAGCTGGAAGCATTGATTGCAGGTTTTCTGGCAGAAACAGCGGCTTATGGAGCCATTCTCGCCGGTGGCGATACCTGCCGTTCTTCCGGTCCGCTGATGATCTCGGTCACTGTCCAGGGGACAGTTGCCAAAGGGAAGGCCATTCGGCGCTCCGGAGCCGGGCCGGGAGACAGCATCTATGTTTCCGGATGTTTAGGCGACAGCGCCTTGGCGCTGGAAATGTTGCAACAGGGAAGGTTGCCCGATGAGGGCTTGCTGAAGCGCCATAATACACCGAAGGCGCGGGTTGCTCTCGGGCAATTTTTATCGGCGCGGCAGTTGGCATCAGCCATGTTGGATGTTTCTGACGGGTTGTTGGCGGACCTGCAGCACATCCTTGATGCCTCGGGGGTGGGAGCGGAAATCGAGCTGGCATGTCTGCCCCTTTCTGAAGCTTTTGCCGGGGAGCTGAAAAGCGCTCCGCAGTTGATCGATTTGGCACTTGCCGGAGGGGAGGATTACGAGTTGCTGTTTGCTTCGTCGGAACAGAATTTAGCATCTCTGGAGGGGATTGACCTTCCGTTGACCCGCATCGGCAGGATTTGCTCGGAGCGAGAATTAACGGTCCGGCGTGCCGACCGGAGTATCTATCGTTGCGCTCGGGGTGGTTATGACCATTTCTCCTGAAGATAATACTGCGATGGGAACGAACGATGAGGAGACCTCTGCTGTTAAGCAGGCGTCGGCTCCGTTCGTCGGTGGCGATATCCCCGCAGATCTGTATGGACAGATCGGAGAAATATTGCAGCAAAAGCAGAATTTCGCACTGAGCAGCTATAAAGATCTTTGTATGAAGCGGCGGATTGCTGCACGCATTCGGTCGGTTGATTTGCCCGGTCCGGAGCCTTACCTTGCCTTGTTGCGGGAAAATTCCTGTGAGCAGGAACAACTGGTGGCTTCTCTGAGTATCCATGTTTCGCAGTTTTTTCGTAATCCTTCGACTTTTGCGGTGCTGGAAAAAGCGATTCTGCCGGAATTGTTGCAACGTACCAGAGATCATCACCGCAAATTGAGAGTTTGGAGTATCGGCTGTGCCAACGGCGAGGAACCCTATTCCTTGGCCCTGCTCTGCCGGAAGCTGGTGCGTGCCGATGACTTGCTGACGATTATCGGCACCGATGTGAGTCGCGCGGCACTGCAACGAGCCAAACGCGGCAGTTATCCGCAAAACAGGATTGCCGGGGTGCCGGAGGAAATGTTGCAGGAGTATTTTACCATTGAGGGGGCAGAATATCTGCTGAGTGAGCAAATCAGGCATCAGGTGCGATTTTTCCGCCATGATATTTCAAGCGATCAGCCATTTTACCGGGCTGATTTGATCCTTTGTCGAAATGTGTTGATTTATTTTTCTCGTGCGCAACAACGGAAAATACTGCAAATTCTTGCTGCCGCCTTGCCGTATAATGGCTATCTGGTTCTGGGCCGGGCGGAAACCCTGGTAACGGCCTGTCGTGAACTGTTCCGTTGTGTTGATCCGGCAGAACGGATCTATCAGCGTTTGAAAACCGATGAAAAACCGTTACCGTTGCCTTGTCTTCAACCGTTGCGGAAAGCATCGCGATAACTCAGGCGAACAGAACCTTTTTGATCGTAAATGGAAAGTTTGGCCCCATGAAGGAGATAAAAATGCGCGTTGAGATCAGTTACAAGTTTATTGTCGGCTTCATTGTGGTCGTCGCCTCAGTTGTGCTGCTGAATATTCTGGTGCCGCGGATGCAGATCCCAGAATGGACCCATCAGTGGATTACTATTGTCGGTGCGTTGTTGGTCGGCCTGATTTTGGGCTGGATTTTCTCCAAAGCCATTACCGCTAACTTCGGCATTCTGACTGCCGGAGCCGAGCGGCTTAGTGACGGTGATCTCAGTCGCAAGGTGCGCTTACGCACAGGACTCTTTTCTGATGAAACCGAGGACCTTGCCGGCTCCCTGAATCAGGTGGTTGACAGCTTGCGTAATCTGGTCGGACAGATTCGCAACAGTTCGGTCAACGTCAATCAGTCTTCACTGGCGCTGGCGGCGACGGCCGAAGAAATGACCGCCACTTCACATGAGGTTGCCGGGTCGATTGAGCAGATCAGCCGGGGAGCGGAAACCCAGGCGGAAATGGTCGAGCGGGTCTCTAAGGTTGTCAAGGAGATAGCCCAGGGGATTGAGCTGATTGCTTCTTCGGCCGATAAGCTGTCGACCTCTGCAGAAGAGACCACAATGACGGCCCGGCAAGGTGAGCGGATGGCGATCACAGCTCTGGACAATATGAAACAGGTTCTCGGCCAGATCGAAGGAAATGGCCAGTTGACGGTTTCCTTCAGTGAGCAGGTACAGAAGATCGGTACGATTACCGATGTGATCACCAATATCGCCCAGAAAACCAACCTCTTGGCTCTCAATGCGACGATTGAGGCGGCGCGGGCCGGAGAATATGGTCATGGTTTTGCTGTTGTTGCCGAGGAGGTCAGTAAGTTGGCAGACAGTACCAGTGAATCGGCGGGGGAAATTACCCGGTTGATCGAAAATACCCGTGAGCAGAGCCACAAGGTGTACCAGTCGATGCTGGAAAGTATCAAGTCGATCGATGCCGGTCGTGAGGCGATCGACATTGTCGGCAATTCTTTTACCGCACTTATTGATAAGGCGGAAACTGCCCAGCTCAAAGCGGTGGGGATTACCGAACTGACCCAACAACAGCTTGGTGGTGCTCAGTCAATCGTTGAGGCGATTGAGTCCATTGCCCGAGTTGCCGAGGACAATGCGGCATCGACTGAAGAGGCGTCTGCTGCAACCGAGGAACAATCGGCATCCATGGAAGAGATGACGTTTGCTTCACAGCGACTTTCGACGCTTGCTGATGAGCTGCTGACCTCGGTCAGCCGCTTCAATCTGGGTGCCGAACAGACCACGAGTGAGACATGAATCAGCTGCTTCCCTTCAAGCTCGGAACAGAGGTTTACGCTCTTGAGTTGCCGGAGATTCAAGAAGTGGTTGAGAATCCGCAGATTCATGATCTGCCGGGTGCCCCGGAAACGCTTGCCGGTGCGATCGCTTTTCATGGCCGGATTGTTCCTGTGGTTGACCTGCCGCGGTTGCTGGGTTTTCCCGCAGGCAGCCGTTTTGATCGATTGATTGTTCTGAGCGACAGGCATGGACCGATGGCCCTGTGGGTCGATCAAATGTGCCCGATTATGACCCTGAACCTGAGCCATGAAACCCTTTCGCAAAGCAGCTCCGAGGCCGATTGTATCAGGGGGGTTCTGAACTGTCGGGGAGAGATAATCAGCCTGCTCGATCTTGATCAGCTGCAAGCAAAACTTGAACAGCTCTGTGCCGGAACCGGAGGTTGAAATGGCCAAAAGAGTTTTGATTGTCGATGACGCACTTTTTATGCGAACTCTGCTGCGCGATATTTTTACCGCGGCCGGCTGGGACATTGTCGCCGAGGCAGAAAACGGTTTGCAGGCTATCGAACAGTACCATCTCCAGCAGCCGGACCTGGTGAGCATGGATATTGTCATGCCGGAGATGGGGGGGATTGATGCGATGAAAACAATTCTCTCCGCAGATCCGGCGGCGGTGGTGGTGGTTTGCAGTGCCCTGGGACAGGAGAGTATGATTATGGAGGCGATCAAAGCCGGAGCCAAGGACTTTATCGTCAAGCCCTTTTCCGACGCGCAGGTTTTGGAAGTGATTGAGCGCGTGGCTGCCGGCTAACTCATCAGGATCAGCGATGGATATTGCTAAATATCGAGAGATGTTTTTAACCGAGGCGGCAGAACATCTGCAAAACATGGTGTCCCTGCTGGTCGAACTCGAAGCCGCTCCGGAAGACCGGAACGGGATAGCTGCGCTGTTTCGCGAGGCACATTCGATCAAGGGGATGGCCGCGACCATGAGCTATAGTGCGACAGCACAATTGGCTCACCATCTCGAAGATCAGCTGGATAATTGCCGGAGCCTCGGGCAGATTTCCAGTACGCAGATTGATTACCTGCTGGCGGCTGTCGACCTGCTCGAGGGCTTATTGCAAGATATTCGTCAGGAACAGCCGGAAAGGTCGGTCGAAGCTTTCATCCGGGGAGAAATCCCCAGCCAGAGTCTCGAAGTGCTTGAAAGTGTTTCAAGTTCTGAGGATCAGGATCTTTCCGGCCTGCTGATTCATCTACGTCTGGAAGAAACGGTTGCCGCGCCGGGGCCATGTTTGCTGGTGCTGTTGAAAAAGCTGGAAGAATTTGGCCGCCTGCTGGAAACGATTCCGGCGGAAGAAAATATTCTCCAGGGGGAGATCAGCCGAACTCTTGAGGTGCGCCTGAAAACTGATCTGTCGCAGGAGCAGATTTTCACCCGGTTGCAGAAGTACAATGAACTGGCAGAGATTACTTTCCCGCCGGAACAGATCGTCGAAAAACAGCGTAAACAGCAGGCCGTGACGACGACTGTGCGGGTCGGGACTGATTTGCTGGATCGCTTCATCAATCTGACCGGGGAGTTGATCACCAATCGCTACTGCTTGCAAACGGCCGCTGCCGACCGCAATTGGAGTGGTTTGAACGAAGGGTTGGGACAACTGGCCAGATTGGTGAAAAATCTTCACCACCAGGTTTTGCAGGTCAGGATGATGCCGTTGGCAACGGTGACCGATCGACTGCCGCGTACGGTACGCGATCTCTGTCGCAGTAGTGGCAAAGAGGTTGAGTTTGTCGTGGATGGGGCTTCGATCGAACTTGATCGGGCCATTATCGAAGCATTGACGGATCCCTTGACCCACATGGTTCGTAACGCGATTGATCATGGCATCGAGCAGCAGGGACGGGTGCGGATCAAAGCCTGGCGGGAGGGGGATCAGGTGTTGATTCAGATTTCCGATAACGGTCGGGGGATTGATCTGGAAAAGATCCGACAGCGGGCTTTGCAGTGTGGTTTGTTGAGCCCGGTGCAAGCTGAAAATATCCGTGACTATGATCTTTATCAACTGATCTGCCATCCCGGATTTTCAACCGCTAAGGAGGTCTCAGAAACCTCCGGCCGCGGGGTCGGGATGGATGTCGTTAAAACTGCGGTTGAACGGCTCGGTGGGGTTTTAATGATCGATTCGGTTGTCGGCGAAGGTTCACGCATGACGATGAAGCTGCCCCTGTCAGTGGCGATTGTGCGGATGCTGCTGATCGAGTCGGCCGGAAGTTTGCTGGGATTGCCGATCACCCGGGTGTTGCAAACCTTGGAAGTTTCACCGGCAGAGGTTCGGACCAGCGGCAAACAGTTGGTGATTACGTTACAGGGAGAGTTGCTGCCGTTGTTGTCGTTGCGTAAAATTCTGCGGCAGCCGAAAGAGCAGGTCAAAAAGCTATTGTCGCTGGTCGTGATCGAAGTACTGGGTCGTAAGATCTGTTTGGTGGTTGATCGTCTGGTTGGGCAACAGGAAGTTTTTGTCCAGGGTTTGCCTGCTCCCTTTGATCGTTTGCGTGGAAATAATGGCGGAGCGATCCTCGGCGATGGGCGGATCATGTTTCTGCTGGATCTTCAACCTTTGTTGGAAAATCGCAGAAAAAAAGAGGCATAAATGCTAT
>JAUVEB010000068.1 GCA_030595055.1 Desulfuromonadaceae bacterium | reverse complement strand
ACTTCAATCTTGTCGATGTTCGGTGAGTGCAGCGGAAAGATCCGCTCTACGCCAATACTACCGGAGATCTTCCGCACGGTGTAAGAAGAACCGAGACCTCGGTTGACACGCTTGATACAGACTCCCTGATAAACCTGGATCCGCTGCTTGTCACCTTCGGTAATTCTAACGTGAACCTTGAGGGTGTCCCCGGCTTTGAACACGGGAATATCCTTCTTCAGTTGTTCCATTTCCAAATGATCAATGATGTTCATCCTTCATCCTCCTCGAGGTATCTATCCGTTTTTTCTATCAAGACGGTTTCTTCTTATTCACAATTAAGACCGTAAATTGCGGCCCGTAACTTTTTTATCAAACTTCAGATCCCGGCGAATTCGTTCAAGAATCTGACAATCTTCATCACTCAACGCAAGCTGTTCCAGCAATTCCGGCCGACGTTGCAAGGTTCGCAACAGCTGCTGTTCCCGGCGCCAGCGGGCGATCCGTCCATGATCGCCGGAAAGCAACACTTCCGGAACGGCCATGCCGTTAAAAACGGCCGGACGAGTGTACTGCGGATATTCCAACAGGCCATCCGAAAATGAATCGGTCTCGGCACTGCCGCGACAACCAAGCACTCCCGGCAAATAACGGGAGACGGCATCAATCATCACCATTGCCGGCAACTCGCCGCCAGTGAGAACAAAATCGCCGATCGAGTATTCAGCATCAACGAGCGTCTGGCGAACCCGCTCGTCAAACCCCTCATAGCGTCCGCAGAGAAAAATCAACCCATCCTCCTGTGCCAACGCTCCGGCATGTTGCTGGGTGAACGGCACCCCCTGCGGAGTCATCAATAAAACTTTTGCCTGCGGCGACCTCTGTTTCAAGTCGGCAACGGCCCTGGCAATCGGCTCCGGCTTCATCACCATGCCGTCACCACCACCATAGGGGGTATCGTCCGTCGTTTGATGTTTACCTTCGGCCCAGTCACGCAGGTTGTGCGCGCGAACCTGTAAAAGACCCCGCTTAATTGCTCGGCCGAGAATACTCTCTTGTAACGGCGAATCAAACATTCCGGGGAACAGGGTCAGAATGTCAAAAATCATTGTTCCTGCGGAATCAACCCATCAGGAAGGTCAACAAGCATACGCCGTTCCTCCAGATTGATCTCCTCTATGAACTGTCCCACGGCGGGGATTAACACTTCGCCGTAACCCCCCTTCACCACATAGACATCATGAGCCGCGGTGGTGAACATCTGTTGCAAAAAACCGATCTCACCACGCTGCCGGTCAACAACCTGAAGACCCTGTAACTGGGGCCAATAATACTCGTCGTCAGTAAGTTCAGGAAGTTCATTTTTCGGCAACTCAACCAAGCTACCGACCAGATGTTCCACTTGATTGATCGATTCCAGTCCCCGCAGACGCAACAAAACCTGCCCCTTGTGCAGAGTCTGCCGGCAGGGCTCTACCGTCAGCATCTCGCCCTCCGGCAGGCGCAAATATAAAAGCTGAGCTGCTTGCATGACCGCGGGATCTGCTGCATGCAAACGAACCTTCAGATCTCCCCGCAGACCGTGTGTGCCTACGATCCTGCCAATTTCAACCAGTAACTCAGATTGGCTGTTCATTGATATCTCTTGCCTGAAAAACCAACCCGATCCGCCAAACTTATTCCATGATCTGCAATGATGCGCGACGATTCTCACGCGTTGCTTTGGCATTCAGCAAGGTGCGCATCGCTTTAGCGTTGCGGCCCTGCTTGCCGATAATCCGCCCCATGTCTTCCTGGGCGGCTGCCAACTTCACAAGAACAGTTCCGTCTTCAGCCTCTTCCTCGGAGATAACAATCTCGTCCGGCTTTTCGACCAGAGACTTGGCGATATACTCGATCAGCTCTTTCATGGGTCATCCTCCGGGTGGATAGGGGGCCGTTGCCCCGGATTCGGACCAGTCGGGTTCAGGCTTTAAGCACTCGCCTTCGCCTTGAACTTGGCCCAGACACCGGCACCACGCAGCAACCGGCGAACCGTATCAGTCGGCTGAGCACCCTTGTTGAGCCATTCAAGGGCACTTTCTTCTTTCAGATTCAGCAAAGGCTGTTCCTGGCGAGGATCATACTGGCCCAACATCTCGATAAATCGGCCATCCCGTGGAAAACGTTCGTCGGCCACAACTACCCGATAGAACGGCTTCTTTTTTGCGCCACCGCGGGCGAGCCTGATCTTTACTGCCATGCTGTCTTTCCTCCTGGTGTTTCTTTTGTATGTGTGACGAATAGTCGAAATTCGGTTCTTCTATTCCAAGCGTCAAAAAGGAAGCTGGCCACCACGACCGAGCATCCCCGTGAGCCCCTTCGGACCCATCTTCTGCATCTTTTTCATCATCTTCTGCGCATCAGTGAAGCGCTTCAACAATTGATTGACATCCTGCACCCGCGTACCGCTGCCGTTGGCGATCCGCAACCGGCGTGAGCCGTTGAGGAGCTTGTGATTCAGCCGTTCCCGCGGGGTCATCGAGCGGATAATCGCTTCGATTTTTTTCAGTTCCTCTTCCGGGAGCTGCATCCCCTTGGCCTGCTTCATCGCCTTGCCGGCCCCGGGAATCATCTTCAATAACGAATCGATGGAGCCCATTTTCTTGATCATTTGCATCTGCTCAAGAAAGGTTTCCAAAGTGAACCCATCCTTACGCAGTGCTTTTTCCATCGCCGCGGCATCTTCTTCCCCAACCGCAGCCTGGGCTTTCTCGATCAGACTGAGGACATCCCCCATGCCGAGAATACGCTGAGCCATCCGATCAGGATGAAACTGCTCAAGGGCGTCCATCTTTTCACCCATACCGACCAGCTTGATCGGCTTACCGGTCACCGCCCGGATCGACAGGGCCGCACCACCACGAGCATCGCCATCCAACTTGGTCAACACCACGCCGGTCAACGGCAACTGCTCATCGAAGCCGGCGGCCATAGTCACCGCATCCTGACCCGTCATCGCATCGGCAACAAACAGAATCTCCTGCGGAGCAACGCCGGCAACAATCCGCTTCAATTCGTCCATCAACTCGGTATCGATATGCAGACGACCGGCGGTATCCAAGATCAGGGTATCGAAACCATTCAGCTCGGCATATTGTCGTGCCCGGGTGCAGATATCGACCGGGTCTTGCCCGACCTGTGAATCGAACACCTCGACATTGATCTGCCGACCAAGGGTTTTCAGCTGCTCGATCGCAGCCGGACGATAAACGTCGGCGGGAACCAGCAGCGGATTTCTTTTGTCACGCCGCAGCTTAAGCGCAAGTTTACCGCAAGTTGTGGTTTTCCCCGCCCCCTGCAAACCACAAAGCATCAACGACACCGGCGGCTTGACGGCCAGATCAAGGGAGTTATCCTCTCCCTCCCCCATCAGCTGCGCCAGTTCTTCACGAACAATTTTGATGACCTGCTGTGCCGGGGTTAAACTTTTCAGCACCTCCCGACCTACAGCACGTTCACCGACACGGCCGACAAAGCTCTTAACCACCCGGAAGTTAACATCAGCCTCAAGCAGCGCCAAGCGGATCTCCCGCATGCTCTCCTTGATGTGCTGCTCGGTTAAACGACCGCGCCCACGAAGTTTTTTGAAAGCTGAATCAAGCTTGTCAGAAAGCGTATCAAACATATTGCTGCTACGAAAAAATCCACGAAAGAGTAAATATAAAAAAGGGGCAACCCCTTGTCAAGCCAAAAAACCCTCGCAAAACAGGCCCTTTTACAACAACTGCCGGAATTCTCCGGCCTGCTTCTGCCAGATTTCGGCAATCATCAAATCGTTTTCGGCAAGCAAAGACTCAAGCTGTTGCCGGTCCACCGGAGCAAACCGGATCGCTAAACCACAATCGGAACTCAGCTGCCGGGGAATCGGTATCAGCAGGATTTCCAAATTCTCCGTTTTAAGAATTTTCTCTGCCTTCATCACTCGATGAATCGAGTGAAAAATCGCCACACAATCCCCGTCTTTGACCACCAGAAGTCTCCTCCGGAGCGATACACCCAGCTCAGCCCGGCCGCGCATCATGCCACGTTTGCCAACGACATGCAAGAGAGTATTCCAAGATCGGGGCAATTGACACCGATCAAACCTGAAGAGTAAAATGAAAAAATATTTGTATCCACAATATCCTCTGAAGGGACCCCCGCTACGTGCATGCTGACCTTATTCTGCCGCTGGTGGTACTACTGCTTTTTTCTTTTGGTGCCAATTTGCCACTCGGCTTTTTACGCGAAACCAGTCGCAAATATTCGCTCCACTGGTTCGTCCTGATTCACCTGTCGATTCCCTTTATCATCGCCCTGCGTTTCATGTTCGGATTCCACTGGCAAGTCATCCCATTCACCATCTTCTGTGCGGCCGCAGGACAGCTGACCGGTGGTCGAATTCGGCGGAAAAACCTCGAATGAATCGCCGAGAACGCCCCCCAATGAAACAGGCGGCAAAAGTCGCTAATCTCCTCAAGCAGGTTCTCGGTGACAAAGGCTTGGAGGATCGCCTTTCCCGCTACCAGACCTGGCTGATCTGGGACAAACTGGTCGGCAAACAGATTGCTTTACGAGCCCGGCCACTCAGGTTCCGACAAGGGGTCCTTGAGGTTCAGGTCGACCACCCGGTCTGGATGCAACAATTACAAATGTTGAAACCGAAGATTCTTGAAAAGTTGAACCAACAGTTGCCCGATGCCGAAATCACTGACATCTATCTGCGCAAAGCGCGGACCCCGACAGCGAAACAACAACCGGCAACAGAACCGGAAGCACCCGAATGGCAGCATGCGGAGTTAAACGAAGAGGAAATTCGCGGGATTGAAGAGCAACTCAAACGAATCACAGATCCGGAGCTGCGCACCGGACTGCACCGTCTTATCTCCTTACAAAAACGCCTCAACAAGGGACGCCAGGGGTAAAAGCTAACGGATTGGGCTTTCGTACATCAACAAAACCTCAGCCGTATAATCCCGTCCCGGACCACGATAAACATACAGTGGAGGCACAACAGTCAGACCCGGACGACCAGCCTTGCGCCCTTCAACCAGCACCATCTTAGCGGCTTCTTGTTGACGCGGATGAATCATCCGGAGGCGCTTCGGCTCGATCCCACGGGTCGCCATCAGTGACAACAGTTCCGGCAATCTCTCTGCCAGGAAGATGATTGCAAAACGACCGGCGTTTTTGAGCAACCAGGCCGCCGCTGCAACAAAATCATCCAGCCCCCCGGCCAGTTCATGCCGCGCCGCCGCACGTTCATTATCCGGCGCAATGCGTCCTGTTTCAGTTTTTCGATAAGGCGGATTAGTGACAACCAGATCGGTTTGGGCCGGAGGGATGAGCTGTCGAATCCGGCGCAGATCACCCTGGACAATTTTCACCCTTTCCTGCAATCCATTCAACGTAACATTGCGTTCTGCACGTTCAGCCAGCTGCGGCTGCAACTCAATACCGAGCAGCTTCGGCGCAGCACTCAAGCGAGCCAGCAGCAGTGGCAGAATCCCGGAACCACTCCCCAGGTCAACAACGGAATCATGCTCGCGGATATCGGCAAAGTGCGCCAAAAGGATCGGATCCAGAGAAAATCGGTACCCCTTAGCCGCCTGCATCAACCTCAGGCCGCCAATGGACAAATCATCAACAGTCTCAATCATAGCAACAACTCAACGTAAAATTTCGGTAAGGTCAATGATGCTCAAGCCGAGAACCTGCTGGTGGACATAAAAAAAGCCGACCAAGAAATTTCCGGTCGGCTTTTCAGCAAACAAATTGTGGCAGAGTGAATTACTTGATCTTGATATGACACCCTTTACACTTGGTCGGACCTTTTTTCACTTTCTTGTGGCAGTCTTTGCACTGCTTGTGGAAAGCGAGCTTGGCTTTCTTTGCTTTTGGATCAACACCGTGACAACTGGTGCATTTTTCATAACCACCGGTATGGTGACAGACGGCACACTCGTCCAGGGCCTTGTGTGCGGCGTGGTCAAAGGTGACAATGCCCATTTTTTCCGTGGACATTTTAATTACGGCGGGGCCCTCGTCGGCAACCACGACCAGAGCACTGGTAGCAACAAAAGCGATAGCAGCCAAAAGTACGAGCAACTTCTTCATCGGTGAATCCTCCTCTTTGTATGTTATTGGATCGTATCCAGCGCTAAGTTAAAGCAACAGAAGCACGAGTGTCAACCGAAAAAACTGTATATTGTATACAAATATACCGAACCCTAAATCAAGCCGTCGGCCATCAGCCTTTGCTGAACATTGGCCGATTTTTTCACGACGCCAACAGCCATTTCATGTTTAAACTCTGACAACTTAGCGGCCAGTTCAGCATTTTCCGTTGCCAGAATCTGCGTCGCAAAAATTCCGGCATTGCGGGCACCGGCCGGACCGATGGCCATCGTCGCCACCGGAATTCCGGCCGGCATCTGTACCATGGCCAACAAGGCATCCAGACCCTGCAGCGAAGTCGCATCAATCGGCACCGCAATGACCGGCAGGGTGGTTTCCGCCGCCACGACACCGGCCAGGTGCGCAGCAGCACCGGCACCGGCGATCAGCACCTTGATGCCGTTGTCGCGTGCCGCACTCACATAGGTTGCCGTCCGTTCCGGGGTCCGGTGGGCACTGGAAACGATCATGTCAAAAGGGATGTCAAACTGTTTGAGCACTTTGGCTGCCTCAGCCATAATCCCGTAATCATTATCACTCCCCATCAGAATGCCGACCAGCGGTTTCTTCTCACTCATTGCTAACTCCTCAAAAATGACTATCTAATTGATGGTCTCGCAAAAAAATAACGATGGCGTCGCCATCATCTGTTCAGAGCCCGTGCACCGATATCCTTGCGAAAATGCACCCCATCCCAGCGGATTTTATCAACCCCTGCATAGGCCTTGTCGATTGCCGATTTGACGGTATTCCCCAAGCCGGTCACCCCGAGAACCCGACCGCCGTTATTCACGATCTTACCCTCCTTGAGCGCCGTACCGGCATGAAAAACCATCAGATCTTCCATTTGTGCAGCCGCGTTCAATCCGTTGATGGCAAACCCTTTTGCAAAGTGGGCCGGGTAACCTCCGCTGGCCATCACCACACAGACAGCCGACATGTCGTGCCAGTCGATGGAATCCTGCTGCAGTTCGCCGCGGGCACAGGCCTGCAGGACCGGAACGATGTCCGATTTCATCCGCATCAACAGCGGTTGGGCTTCCGGATCACCGAAACGGGCGTTGTATTCCACCACCCGCGGCTGACCATTTTTGATCATCAGGCCGACATAAAGGATGCCGCTGTATGGGCAACCGTCAGCAGCCATGCCGGCAATCGTCGGCTTGACGATGGTTTCAACAATCTCGTCGTACAATTCAGCCGTGACCACCGGCGCCGGGGAATAAGCTCCCATGCCACCGGTATTCGGCCCCTCATCGCCATCATTAACCCGCTTATGATCCTGCGAAGAAGCCAACGGTAGAATATTTTTGCCGTCGGTAAAAGCAAAGAACGAGGCCTCTTCGCCCTCCATGAACTCTTCAATGACCACGCTGTTCCCGGCGCTGCCGAACAGTTTGTCGAGCATAATGTTGTCAACTGCGGTAATCGCCTGCTCCTCGCTCATGGCAACGAAGACCCCCTTGCCGGCAGCCAGGCCGTCGGCCTTGACGACAATCGGTGCCCCCTGCTCCCTGATGTAAGCCACGGCCGCGGTATGCTCGGTAAAACTCCGGTAGGCCGCGGTCGGAATATTGTACCGCACCATCAGATCCTTGGAAAAACCTTTGCTCCCTTCGATCTGCGCCGCCGCCTTGTTCGGCCCGAAAATTTCCAGACCTGCGGCCTGAAAGGTATCAACAATCCCCATGGTCAGCGGTACTTCCGGGCCAACGACCGTCAGATCAATTTTTTCCTCCTGAGCGAATGCACAGAGGGCATCGATCTCCTCGGCACCGATCTGGACACACTCGGCCAATTCGGCAATACCGGGGTTCCCCGGAGCACAGTAGATCTGCTCAACCAGTGACGACTGGGCAATTTTGTAAATCAACGCATGTTCGCGGCCACCACCGCCGACAACGAGTACTTTCATTCCTGATATCTCCTGAACCGTCGGGGCGCTGCTTGCCGCACCCCGACGGATGATCAATGCCGAAAATGGCGCATGCCGGTGAAGATCATCGCGATACCATGCTCATCCGCCGCCGCAATGACCTCTTCATCACGAATCGAGCCCCCCGGCTGAATCACCGCAGTAATCCCGGCGGCAGCGGCGTTGTCGATGCCGTCGCGGAAAGGGAAGAAGGCATCGGAAGCCATGGCGGCCCCGTTGACGTCCAGTCCGGCATGTTCAGCCTTAATGGCAGCAATCCGCGCCGAGTTGATCCGACTCATCTGCCCGGCACCGACACCGATGGTCATACCGTCCTTGCCGTAAACGATGGCGTTGCTCTTGACGAACTTGGCGACTCGCCAGACAAAATCAAGATCCTCGCGCTCCTTGGCGGTCGGCACCCGCTTGGTGACCACCTTCAGGTCGGCACTCAGCAGCAGGTCGCTATCCTGCACCAGCAAGCCGCCATTGACCCGCTTGAAATCGTAACGTTGAGCACTCTCGGTCGGCCACTCACCACATTCGAGCAGACGAACATTCTTTTTCGCCGCAACAATTTCAGAAACAGCGGCGGAAACCTTCGGCGCAATAATCACTTCGACAAACTGTTTGTCGACAATCGCCTTGGCGGTCTCGACATCCAGTTCCCGGTTGAAGGCGATGATACCGCCGAAAGCCGATTCGGGATCAGTACTGAAGGCACGCTGATAAGCTTCCAGCAGATTGGCCCCCGTTGCGACACCGCAGGGGTTGGCGTGCTTGACGATAACGCAGGCCGGGGCTTCAGCAAACTGTTTGATGCACTCGAGAGCCGCATCGGTATCGCCGATATTATTGTAAGAGAGCGCTTTCCCCTGAAGTTGGCGAGCGGTGGCAATCGAGGTCTCGACGATATTTTTTTCGACATAAAACGCCGCATTCTGGTGCGGATTTTCACCGTAACGCATGCCCTGTTTTTTGTGATATTGCAGGGTCAGGACCGGCGGAAATTCAGCATGTTCGGCAGCGGTCTTTTGCCCGAGCCAGTTGGAGATGGCGCCGTCGTAGGCGGCCGTGTGCTGGTAAACTTTGACGGCCAGCCGAAAATTGGTCTGCTCCGAAACTTCACCGCTGTTCTGTTTCATCTCGGCAACAACGGTTTCATAATCGCTCGGATCGACCAGCACAGTCACAAATTTGTTGTTTTTAGCCGCGCTGCGCAGCATCGTCGGGCCACCGATGTCAATATTCTCGATAGCATCTTCGAGACGACACCCGTCCTTTGCCACGGTCGCTTCGAAGGGATAGAGATTAACCACCACCATGTCGATCGGCTCGATGTCGTGCTTGACCATGGCCGCAACATGCTCCGGGTTATCACGCAGGCCGAGCAGCGCCCCGTGAACTTTCGGATGCAGGGTTTTGACCCGCCCATCCATCATCTCCGGGAACCCGGTATAGTCGGAAACATCCATCACCGGGATGCCGGCATCGCGAATCATCTTGGCGGTCCCGCCGGTGGAGAGAAGTTCGACGCCGAAACTGTTCAACTCACGGGCCAGGTCCAGTACCCCCGCCTTATCCGATACCGAAATTAATGCACGCTTGATAGCCGCCATAAAATCTCCTTTTCTTTCCCTGAAAATGAATGTTCGAGATACAAATATGTCAACGAAAACCGGGCCGAAAAAACGCAGAAAGGACAGCCAACGGACTGTCCACTCAGGCAATAAGAGTTATTAAGTGTAGCGGCTGCTACGAAAAGTCAAGGCTGGCAAGAAAAGCCTTCTCAAAAACCGGCGTTCCCGACAGCGGATAAGCCTTCAGGCGGGAAGCCAGTTTTCTCGCCTGCTCGATGCCTTTTTCCTGCTGCAAACGCAACAAACCCGCCAGCACCGCACCCGGTAGAAAGCGGCACTTTTCTAGCACGATTTCCGGCAACATGGCAACCCCTTTCAAAGCCGCAACCGGCAGCGCCCCCCCCAGTGCCCCGGCAATCCGGACTGAAGCCAATTGCTCTGCCTGCAGGCCGGTGCGCTGCAGCAAACAATTCACCCCCGCCAGGACGGCCCCCTTGGCCAGTTGAAAAGCCCGCACGTCTGCTTGGCTGACACGCAGGACAGTTCGTGCATCCCGGTAGATCTGCAGAGCCCAAGCCTCCCGATCAGCGACCAGAAAGCGAGCCAGATTCGAATCAATTTCATCGGCCGCACGAATCCGCCCATCCGCGGCCAGCAAGCCCGCCTGCCGCGCCGTGCTGAGCAAGGCGAACAGACCGCTACCGCAAATTCCTTTCGGGAGTCCTCCCCCGACCACCGTCAAGGCAAAACGATCTTTAGCTAACGCTACTTCAGTTACGGCTCCGTGATCATAGCGCATGCCGCAGGTAAGGTTTCCCGCTTCAAACGCCGGCCCCGCCGCTACCGAGGTCACCAGCCAGTCCCGCCCGGTCCAGAGGGCCAGTTCAGCATTGGTCCCCAGATCGATATACAGGGTCGGCCGTTCGTCCGGCGGGCTGCCGAGCAGAACGGCCAGCAGGTCACCGCCGACATACCCGCTGATCAACGGCAGCAGATAGAGCGGCACGGGCAAGTTCAAGCCCAACGGGGCAACGGCAAGAAAATCACCGGCAACAAATTCAGGTCGATGAGGGGGAAAAAGAATCGCATCGATCGGTTGATCGGCCAGCAAATGACTGATCGCGGGGTTGGCCGCCGCGCCGGCCGAGCGGATCTGCGTCAAGGAACAGTCCGCCTCTGTCAACAGCTGAGCAACCAGGGCATTGATACCGGCAACCAGTTGCCGTTGCAGATCCTTTCCTTTGCCCTTGCGAGCCACCTCCATCCGCTGGATGACATCGGCACCGAAAACTTGCTGGGGATTGTCACAACTTGCTGTGGCAACAGACTCGCCGGCTGCAGACCAGAGACACCCCGCTAAACTGGTGGTTCCCAAATCGAGACCGAGATGCAATTCGCTCATGCGGACTCCTGTCGGTAGCGACGCGGGACCCTTTTATCGATCCGGCAGAAAACTTCGTACGAAATTGTCTCCAGCTGCGCCGCCAGATCGTCACCGAGAATCGTCTGCCCGTCGGCACTGCCGAGCAGGGTC
>JAUVEB010000186.1 GCA_030595055.1 Desulfuromonadaceae bacterium | reverse complement strand
GGGGGTGCTATGAACAAACCGCTGCATGGTGGTGGTGTCGACCGGGCGATGCGGGAGTTTGGCCTGCTGCGGGGGCAGATCCATGATTTCTCCGCCAGTATCAATCCCCTCGGTCCTCCACCCCAGGTGCTGAAAGCACTGACCGCGGCCATTAAGCGGATCGGCGATTACCCGGAGTTGGATGCCGCCAGCTTGTCCCGTGAACTGGCCCGTTTTCACGAACTTCCGGAAGGGAATCTGCTTCCCGGCAGTGGTTCGACCGAACTGATATATCTGCTGCCACGGGTGTTCCGGCCGCGGCGTGCCCTGCTGATCCAGCCCTGTTTCAGCGAGTACGCCCCGGCTCTGCAACAGGCCGGTTGCCGGATCGATACCCTCGGTCTGGAACCTGGAGAGAATTTCGCCTTCTCCGTTGAGCAGGTTTTGGATGCCGTGCAGGATGAAACTGCTCTGGTGTTGCTGGCCAACCCCGGCAATCCAAGCGGGATCGGCATCGAGCCGCAGCAGTTAATTGCCCTGGCGGAACGCTTGGGCAATTGTCGTCTGCTGATCGACGAAGCCTTCGCCGATTTCTGTCCCGAGCGTTCACTGTTGAACCTGGTGCCCCAGTTGTCCAATCTGCTGATCCTGCGCTCGCTGACCAAGTTTTATGCCATCCCCGGCCTGCGTGTCGGCTACCTGGTCGGGCCGCTGCCGGATGTCACACAGCTGACGTCAGCCCGCGAACCCTGGGCCATCTCCAATCTGGCGATCGCTGCCGCCAAGGCCTGCCTGACGGCAGATGTTTATCGGCAGCAAACGTTGCGGCAGCTGCCGAGACTGAGGGCTGACTTGCGGCAGGGGCTGGAGGCGCTGGGGATCAAAGTCTTTCCCGGGGAAGCCAACTACCTGCTTGGCCGGTTGCCGGAAGTGTTTCCGGACGCCGAGGAACTTGCCACAGTGTTGCGCCGGGAGGGTCTGCTGATCCGTAACTGTGCTGATTTTGTGCCGCTCGACAAGCGTTTTTTACGCGTTGCGGTGCTTGCTGAAAATGCGAACCTGAAATTGTTGGAGAGGTTGCGGACAATTCCGGGTTGAAATTGTCGCGGCGATTTACTTTTGCCTGTGCTACCCTTTGCTTTTGCTGGTTCCCTTTTTATTCGAGAAAATCGACCATGCGGCACGACACCTTGATTGAACGCTTTCGGGAGATTGAGCAGTTGGCGGAAAAATTCCACCTGCTGGAGACGCGTATCCTCGGGGTGCTTAATTTCCGGGACTTTTTCCAGGTTCTGCAGGAGCAGATTGGTGATATTTTCGACGTGCCGCACGTCTGGTTCAGCCTGATCCGCGAAGAGGAGGCCACGGCGCCGATTTTCCGTACCGGGTTAAGCTCGCAGTTGCGAAAGCATCTCACCCGGATCGAGCGCGAAGAGTTTATGCGGCTGTTCGGGCGTGGTGATAAACCGCTGCTGGAAAATGAAAATCTGGGCCCTTACCAAGTGTTGTTACCGGAGTTGGATAAATTCCACTTCAGATCGCTGGCGATGGTGCCGGTCAGCCTCAACGGCAAGCTGGTCGGTAGCCTCAATCTGGCAGATCCCTCGGCGAAGCGCTTTCATCCCGGCTATAATCCGATTCACCTGGAGCGGCTGGCGGTCAAGGTTTCGCTCTTTCTTTCCAACCTGACCGCCCACGAGAATCTGTACTATCTGGCTTTTCACGATCCACTCACTGATCTGCATAATCGGCGGGCCATGGAACAGACCCTGGAACGCGAATTTGCCCGCGCCCAGCGTTATCGCTCTCACCTGTCGCTGGCCTTCGTTGATCTTGATCTGTTCAAGTCGGTTAACGATACCTATGGCCATGATTGCGGCGATGCTCTGCTTAAGTACCTGGCCGATGGAATGGTGCAGATGAGCCGTCAGTCGGATCTGGTCACCCGGCTGGCCGGTGATGAGTTCATCCTGCTGCTGCCGGAAACGGTGCTTCAGCAAGCGCAAATTCTGCTGCAACGGATGGCGGACAGGTTTGTCGCGGAGCCGCTGAGCTGGCAGGACGAGCAGATTGCCATCCATATCAGTTTCGGACTCTCCTCGGTGTTGGAGGATCATCCGTCGTCAGCGGAAAAACTGCTCAAGTTGGCTGATGAACGCCTCTACCGGAAAAAAAGGGCGCGGCAGAGCAATGGCTGAGCAGGTGTCGGCCGATCCGCAGGCACTGCGCAAGCTGGCCATAACGCGGATGCCGTTCGGCAAATACGCGGGACGTTTCCTGGTCGACCTGCCGGAGCCTTACGTGGTCTGGCTGGTCAGGAACAATCTGCCGGCGGGTGAACTCGGTCGACAGTTGCTGGAAATCTATGAAATCAAGGTCAATGGGCTGGAATCGCTGCTCCGGCCATTGATTCCGCAAAGTGAACGATGAATATGCTCCCCTGGTCCTCTGACCACCCTCCCTTGATGCTGGCCCCGATGCAGGGGCTGACCAATGCTGCCCTGCGCGCTTACTTTATCGAACAGGCCGCTCCCGACCTGGTTTTTACCGAATTTGTGCGTGTCCACAAACAAGCACGCAAGCGGATTGCCAAGGCTGATCTGGCGGAAATCACCGCTCATAAAGCAGCGGTTCCCTTGGTGGTGCAGTTGATCGGCAACAGCGCCGAGGCGCTGGCGGAAGCTGCGGTACGGGTGCAGGAGGCCGGTTGTCGGCATCTCAACCTCAATCTCGGCTGCCCCT
Source organism: Desulfuromonadaceae bacterium (assembly GCA_030595055.1). Classification (GTDB taxonomy): domain Bacteria; phylum Desulfobacterota; class Desulfuromonadia; order Desulfuromonadales; family Geopsychrobacteraceae; genus Malonomonas. The sequence goes on along the minus strand of JAUVEB010000186.1, from coordinate 1,558 downwards.
ATGGACGGATGACCACCGGGGCGACCGGGGGGGAGCTGCTGCGCGATCCGGCCAAGCTGATCGAGCTGTTGACCTCGCTGCGTCAGGCGATCAGCGGCAGTTTCTCCGTGAAGTGCCGGGCCGGTTATGATGATCCACAGCAGATTTTTCAGCTGTTGCCACAGTATGAAGATTGCGGGCTCGATTACCTGATCCTGCATCCGCGCACCGTAGTGCAGAAGTATGCCGGGCAGGCCGATCACCAGTTGACTGCCGAAGTGGTTGCGCGAACCCGGCTGCCGATCATTGCCAACGGTGATATCAATGATGCCGCCACCGGGCAGCGGTTGCTGGCGGAAAGCGGGGTCGCCGGGTTGATGCTCGGTCGCGGGGCGCTGGCCGACCCGTTACTGTTCCGGCGGATTCGCGGTGAACTTCCCGCGCAGGTTGCCGAAGAGCAGCGCCGCCGTGAGTTGGCTGATTATATAGAGAATTTACTGGAACGTTATGCGGTGAGGTTCTGTGGAGACCGGCAGGCATTGATGAAGTTGAAAGATCTGCTCAATTTCATTCCCGACGAAGGGTTGCAGCGAGAGTTGAAGAAGTTGAAAAGGGCCACGACGGTTAATTCTTTTCGCACCCTTCTCGACCGATTTTTCTCTGCCTGAGTCTTTTGGTCGAACCAGCCATCTCCCCCGGGTGGTGGCTGAGATTCTTGCAATGTGGGGGATTGTGGGAAGCGCTCTTTCTTGCCTGAAAAGCCGCCTCGATATATGGTGAAACAACATTTAGGAATATGTTGTCAGGAGGGTTTGTCATGAAGGTTCGAAAAATAAATCCGTCCCCATTCGTCCCCTTACCCATAGATGGTTGCTGGAGGAAGTGTTTGAAGTCTGATGCTATTAAAAGCGTGGCAACTTCTTTAGAAGTGTTTTTTGTTTTGGTCGCTGCGCACGCTATAGGAGGATATTTTTTGGCTCCAAAGCTAACCAATATCCTGCCTGGGGTTCCAATATTGACGGTAGCTATTGTGGCATCATCTACATTTTCTCCAATTATAACTATTGCTTATGCACTTTTACGATTTAAGTTTTTACCAAACTTTTATTTTTCAAAAAGGACATTAGCTTTTATTGCTATTGGGGTTTTGTCATCTATTTCGTTTTCTTTGCTAAATATATACATATCTGGAAATAAGATACCATTTGCAGAGTCTTTTTTATATTTGCCTTTTAATTATTATTATTTATCAGTATTTTTATTAACTATTTTTGTTCCAATTCTTGAAGAAGTTTTATATAGGGGTTACATTTTTGAGTTGCTAAAAAAAGGTTTTGGACCTTGGTGGTCATTGTTCTTTGTTTCATCTTTGTTTTTCTTGTTTCATGGATTCTGGGGTGTTTTCAACTTGAGCACGTTTTTTGTGTTTATTTACTCAGTATTATTTACTTTTGTTTATATTAATGGAGGAATATTTGCTTCAGTTATTTCGCATATTTCAGTAAATAGTTTTTTGTTTTTTATAAGTACTTACTAGACATAATGGCTGACAGTTAGAGACGAAAGAGACCTGCCCCTT
>JAUVEB010000085.1 GCA_030595055.1 Desulfuromonadaceae bacterium | reverse complement strand
TTTGAACATCTCTGGGTGATGGGACTGGGTGAAACTACCTTGCCGGCCGCCTCGCGTCCGAATCCGTTTATTCCCTATGAATTGCAGGAAAACTATGGCATGCCGCACGCCGGCGCTGCCCGTGAGCTGGCTTTTGCCGAGCGGGTGATCGAACGTTTGAAAACCGCCAGCCCGGATATCACCTTCAGCTACCCGCTCTGGGAGGGGGATTGTGAACTACGCCCCAGCCCGTTGTTACCGGAAGAAGCGGGCAAGGCAGACATCAGACTGACAGATGCTCAGGATTTTCTATCGTTGATTCGTCAGAATCTGCCTGTTTTACAACAATTGAAAGATGACCGGGGGCCGGAGTTGGAGGACGGTAAAGGGAGTGGCGGAACCGGGATCCTCAAGGACCAGGCCCATTGCCCCTTCCGTGCCTTTGTTCACTATCGGCTGGGGGGGCGTGAGCTCGACAAGGCTTCCCCCGGACTGGATGCCATGACCCGTGGAGATCTTGTCCATCTGGCTCTTGAACATTTATGGACGCGACTACAAGATCAGCAGGCACTGCTGCAACTCTCCGAGGAGGAGCAACGCTCAATGCTGGTTGAGCTGGTGGAGCGATCGGTTGAGGACTATTTTGCCAAGGGCAACCGACCCTCTGAACAACTCCTGCAACTGGAGAAGGAACGGATTGCCACACTGATCGATGACTGGCTGACAACCGTTGAACGTCAACGTGATCCCTTCCGGGTTGTCGCGCTGGAGCAGGAACACGTGGAGCAGATCGGTCCCTTGCAGATTAAAACTAAGGTGGATCGGATCGACGAGTTGGCAGCAGGTCACCGTGTGATCCTTGATTACAAGACAGGCTCCAGCCTCAAGCCGGAGGATCTTTTCCGTGAGCCACTCCTTGAGCCGCAGCTGCCGATCTATGCGGTCGCCGAAAAAGGGACCGAAGCGGACGCTGTCGCTTTTGCTCAGGTGCGCCGGGGTGATTGCAAGCTGCTCGGTGTGGTCAGGGAGCAGGGGATGCTCGGGAAAGTCAAAGATCTGTCGGGCTATACGCAGGCGGTTGAGCGCGGGATCACGGCTTGGCCGCAGTTGCTTGACGATTGGCGCGGGCAGTTGGAAAAATTGGCCGAAGATTTTGTTGCCGGACAGGCCCGGGTTCGCCCTTTTGATCTGCAGCGTAGTTGCCGGTATTGCGATCTGCGAGGGCTCTGCAGGATCGATGAAGCTGCTGTTGTTGAGGGGGGTGAATGATGATCGCTGATGTTTTGCAGCGTGATGCTGCCATTGATGTTACCCAGTCTTGTATTGTGCAGGCCCCGGCCGGTTCCGGTAAAACCGAGCTGCTGATTCAACGTTTTCTCGCCCTGCTGGGAACGGTCGAACGGCCGAATCAGATTCTGGCGATCACCTTTACCCGTAAAGCGGCAGGAGAAATGCGTCAGCGCTTGTTTCTCGCGCTGAACGCTGCACAGCATTGCCCACGGCCTGAGAAAGCTCACGAAGCGAAAACCTGGGATCTGGCCAAGCAGGCGCTGCAGAAGCAGGGTGATCAGCTGTTAAATAACCCGACCCAGCTGGCAATCCAGACCATCGACAGTTTCAATGCTTCCCTGGTGCGTAAGATGCCCTGGCTGTCACGTTTCGGGGCGCTGCCCGAACTGGCCGATGATGCCGAACCGCTCTATCTGCAGGCGGTTGAGCAGTTATTGAGGCGGCTGGATACTCAGGGGCCGGGCAGCGGGCAGTTGCGCCTGTTACTCGGCCACCTCGACAATCAGGTGAGCCAGCTACAGAGGATGTTGGTCGACATGCTGAAACGGCGCGACCAATGGCTGCGACATCTGCTGAAAAACGATCCTGATCCACGGGCGACACTGGAAGCTGGATTGGAAAAGATGGTCACCGGGCAATTGGCGAACTTACGCAGCGAGTATCCGCCTGCATTCGTTGCAGAGTTACTGTACTGCGTGCGTTTTGCGGCGGCCCATCTTGATCGTTCGATTTTGCAGGAATTTGCCGAATTACAGCAATTACCGGGGAGCGAGGCTGCAGACCTGTCGCTCTGGCAGGCGTTGGCTGAATTTCTCCTGACGGGGAAGAATGAACTGCGCAAATCGGTCAACGTCAAGAACGGGTTTCCCCCCGGCGCAGAAAATAAAGAGGCCAAGCAAAGGATGCTTGAGCTGTTGCGGGCACTGGTAGACTCCCCGGAGTTTGTTGCCCGCCTGCTCGCTGTCCGCCAACTGCCGGGGGCGACCTATGCTGAGAATCAGTGGCCGATTCTGCAATGCCTGGTTGAGCTGTTGCCGATGCTGGTCGCCGAGTTGTGGCTGGTGTTCCGCGGGCAGGGGCAGGCCGACTATGCGGAAATCGCCCTGAAAGCGAAACAGGCGCTCGGCGCTGCGGACAATCCCACTGAGTTGCTGCTGCGCACCGATAACGATCTGCAGCATATTCTGGTCGATGAGTTTCAGGACACCTCCTGGCTGCAGTATGAACTGCTGTTGATTCTTACTGCCGGTTGGAGTGACGGAGATGGCCGGACCCTGTTTCTGGTCGGTGACCCGATGCAGTCGATCTACCGTTTCCGTGAAGCCGAGGTCGGTCTGTTCCTGCGTGTTTTTGCGGGACGACTGGGGGAGAAGGGGCCGAGAATGAAACCATTGCAGCTTCGCTGTAACTTCCGTTCGCAGGAGGGCATTGTTTCCTGGGTGAATCGCAGCTTTGCCGATATTTTCCCTGAACAGGTCGATATCGCTTCCGGCGCGGTTCCGCTGGCCGCAGCAACGGCAGTGGATCCGGCGCTGCCGGGCCCGGCCTGTTGTCTGCATCCGTTCAATGGTCGCGATGACCAGGCCGAAGCGGAACGGGTGCTGCATCTGGTGCAGCAGGCAGGTCTGGAAGATCCGCATCAGACCATTGCCATCCTGGTGCGTGGACGTAAACATCTACAAGCGATTCTGCCGTTGCTGCGTCAGCACGGGTTGAAATATCAGGCCCGGGATATCGATCCGCTCGGTGCGCGTCCGGCGGTTCTTGATCTGGTGAACCTGTGCAAAGCAGTTCTTCATCGTGCCGACCGTCTGGCCTGGTTGTCGGTTTTGCGTGCGCCATGGTGCGGTCTGAGTCTGAACGATCTGCATGCCCTGGTTGGCGATCTCCCCAAAACAACTATTCCCAGCCTGTTGGACGATGAACAGCGCATGAAACAACTTTCGCAACCGGGCCGGGCCGCCATTGCCCGGATCTGGCCGCTTCTGCAACGGGCGATCACCCGGCGTGGCCGGCTCAATCTGCGAACGTTGATTGAGGGAACCTGGCTGGCGTTGGGTGGCCCGGCTTGTTATGACGCGGAAGGCATTGCTGATGCGCAGTTGCTGTTCGGTCTGTTGGAATCTTTGGAACAGGGTGGCGATCTGTCCTCATTTGATCTGTTGGAGCAGGGGCTGAACAGGCTTTTTGCCGCGCCGGATGTTGATGCCGATGGAAAGCTGCAGGTGATGACGATCCATAAGGCCAAAGGCCTGCAGTTCGGCACGGTGATTCTGCCCGGTCTCGGCAAATCGACCGGTGGTGCGGACAGCCCCCTGTTACGTTGGCAGGAACATCCGGATTACGGTTTGCTGCTGGCTCCGGTTGCGGCGCGGGGCAGTGGCGAGAAAGATCCGATTTATCAACTGATCGGCCGCTTGGAAAAAGAAAAACAAGACCAGGAAGCGGCACGTTTGCTCTACGTGGCGACGACCCGGGCGATTTCCAGACTGCACCTGATCGGTCATGCTAAAGCGGATAAAAAAGGTGACCTGAAACCGACGTCCGGCAGCTTGCTGGAGAAACTCTGGCCGTTGGTCGAGGACGATTTTGCGGCACATGCGGTGAGTTGTGAAGCCACTGCCGACGAGTTTGCATCACCTCTGCTGCGCCGGCTCCCGGTGAACTGGCAAGGACCGCTTTCCACGGGAGTCAGACTGTCTCAGGAAGATCAGCTGAAAACTGCTTCGGTGAAAGAAGATATGGATGGTCGTGAACTGATTTTCAGCGGTTGGGAAAGTGAATCACGGCGGCATGTCGGAACCCTGGTTCACCAGTATCTCGAACGGATTGCCCGTTTCGGCCCGGAAGTCTGGTCACGGCAGTCGGAAACTGAGCGCGAAAAAATCCTCGGTCGGCAGCTAAGTGCCCTCGGGGTTCCGTTCTCAGAGGTCCCGGGAAGTACTGCTCGGGTTGTTGCCGCTGTTGAACGAACACGCAACAGTGAACGCGGCAAATGGCTTCTTTCTCCCCATGCAGAACATGATTGCGAACTGCCATTGACCGGAGTTGTTACCGGTGAACTGATTCATGCTGTCATCGACCGGACTTTTGTTGCTGATGGTCGACGCTGGATTGTCGATTACAAGACCAGCAGCCCGAAAGCGGGGGAAACAGAGGCGGTTTTTCTGCAGCGGGAGCGTGAACACTATCGCCGGCAGATGAGTACTTATCTGCAACTGATGAATAATTATGATCAGCGCCACCCCATTTGTGCCGCTCTCTATTTCCCGCTGCTGGATGGCTGGTGTGAACTCGAACTTGATTGTGCCGTTCGGTAGGTTCCCTGCTGTGCAGCTGGGCAGGGACTTTGAAGCTTTCGCAAAAAAAAACAGCCGGGTTCAAATATAGAACCCGGCTGTTTTGCATCGATTGTTTTTTTTCTGCTCAGACTTCGTTGCAAGCTATAGACGGTATGTAGTTGTTTAAAATCTGTCCGGTTAGATAGCTTTTCTGTGGATTCAGCCTGACTAGACTCTTGATGGTTTTGGGCGCTAATTGTAGGCGAAAGAGCGTACTGTCATGTTTAACAAGTGTCAGCTCGATATTCTTCTTCATTGAGCCGATGCGCATCTCTGTTTCAATTACATAACACCATTCTCTCCCGCCGTCCGGGATATTTAACAGCCGTCTGGTTGTTACCGGAACGACCGCATAAACTTCCACTTCATCAGTTTTCTGGATTGGGTGAACCCCGAAACTGATCATCAGATCTTCACCCTCCTTGAAGGTTGAATAGTCGAAGATATACAGGATTGACTGCCTTGCCTCGTTGACAATTTCAGCTTCAATCGCGGGTATTTTCAGAGCAGGAAATGAAACCCATTCGCACCAGCCGACATCGACAAGGAGAGAGTTTTTGTTTTTTTTCATCAAGGGTACCCCGCAGAATGTGTATTTTTTAACCTTTGTATTTGTACCAATTGATGTGGTAAAAGTAAAATATTCTAATATTAAAATTCGGCTGATTTTTTTTGTTTTTTTTGTTCGGCAGGAACGCTTTGCCCGGTATTGAGTGGGATGTTGAGGTCATGCCGGGCAGAGCGTTGTCTCTTTGAATTGACTTTCTCGCAACATCTGACATTAAGTTGTTGAGGAAAGGATCAAGAGGTTTTAAGCAGTCACGCTGCTTGTACTGTCAAGCTCAGGAAAACCCCGAACCGGGAGCGCAGGTACCTCCGGATGAGGGGGCGGAATCTGACTTGCCGGAAAAGATCGAGACGATTCTTTCTGCTCTGGCGCCACAGTCCGGGCAGGTGATTTCCTTCAATTTAACACTGCTGATTTTTTCCGTGACCTTTTCGCAGTTGAAACAGCGATATTCGTAGATCGGCATGATTTCCTCCTTTAGTGAGAATATATATGAATAACTGAATATCATCAAGTAGAAAAGAATTAAAAATAGCGATTTTGTGGGTTTGATCGGGGGAAGCAGCAAAGATAATTTGTAACTATTCAGCACAGTACAAAAGACAGTCATTCCGGCAGGATTTTAGCCGGAATCCAGAGCTTGGAAGACAGAAAGACTGGATCCCCGATAGCAGCACTTAAGGGATGACAGGCGTTTTTTCTCCTGATCTGATAATGCTGAATAGTTACGATGATTTTTTGCAAAACACTCTGGTTATCCGACAAAACCTGTTAATATGATTAGGCTTATAAATTGAAACATGGAGGAAGTATGTCAACATTTGCAAAATTTGCTGTCGCGCTGGTCGGGATTCTACTGCTTTTGTTGATCTCCTTGATTGTTCTGATCAAGGTTGTCGTGACCCCTGAAAAAGTTCGTGAAACCTTGCTTCCATTCGCGGAAGAAACTTTGCAACGTAAAATTGAGGTTGGTGATATCGATATCGGTCTGCTGTCAGGGGTTTCCCTGAAAGACTTAAAGGTGATGCATAAAGACCAGACGGCAGAATTCGTTTCAATAAAATCTCTGGCGTTGCATTATCGGCTCTCGGCACTGTTGTCCGGAAGCCTTGTGGTTGATCAAATTCTTTTGGAACAACCGAGAATTTTCGTCATTCGTAATCAAGACGGTCAGTTTAACTTCAGTGATTTAATTGCCGATGACGCAGAAAAAATCCCGCAGTCGTCCGAGAAAAAAGCACAATCCAAAATCGCTGAGAGTGCCCTTGATCTGCTCATAAAAGAAGTGACCGTAACTGATGGGGAGATCGTTTTTGTTGATCGGCTACAGAGTACGAAATCTCCTTACCGTTATGAGCTGAAAAAGGTAAATTTTAATGCTCAAAAAATCACCCTGAACGACGTATTTCCTATCGATTTTTCTGCAGAGTTAAATGATAGTCAGATAAAAGTTGCCGGTCATTATGACATCGCGAAACAGAGTGGTGATCTTGCTATCATGTTAACTGATCTGGATCTGGTCAAGTTCGCTCCTTACTATCGACAGGAACTTCCCGGCAAGCTCGGGTCTGCACTTCTCTCGCTTGATACCGATTTACAATTACAAGCTCAGCAGCTGTCAGCCACGGGAAAACTGCGGCTGAATAATTTCGACCTGTTGTTAAATGATTTGCCGGAAGCCGCTTTTAATAAAGCAAAATTAGCGGTTGATTACGCTATCAGCTTCGATATGGAGCAGAAGGTTCTGGATCTTTCTACCCTGCTGGTAAATTTCAACGAGATTAAATTAGGTACGGAGGGTAGCGTTAATCTGGCCGGAAAAGAGCCACAACTTGTTTTGGCTCTGCTGCTGGACAAACTGGATTTGCGGACTTTGGTGCAAGGGCTGCCGGCTGGGCTGACGAAAGATCTGCAACCCCACAGTCTGGCGGGGCAACTGGATGGACGGCTGGAGCTTTCCGGCCGGCCGAGTCACGGACCCAAATTGTTGAAATCTGCCAAATTAAACCTGCTCGATATACAGGCAAGTGTCGGCAGTTTACGAACCGGCATCAGTGGTGAGCTCAATTATGCTGATCAGCAGGTCACTGCGGAAAAAATGTTGCTTACTTTGGCCGGTCAACAGGCTCAACTGAGTTTTCAGGCGACAAATCTGCTGGGAGATATTATCCGCGGTCACTTTCAAATCACCGCTGATACTCTTGATGTCAACAGACTGCTCCCTGCACAAACGCGAGAGGACAAATCCGCTAAAGGTGAAGAAACAATTTTGCCGCCGGTTGAGCGCAAAAAGACCCTGGCTGATGAAATAGGCCCTTTCAATATTCCTGCGGAGATGACCGGCAGTTTGCAAGTCAATAAATTACTTTATAAAAAACTGAATCTCGAACAGGTTCATGCTGATTTGGAACTGAAAAACAATCACCTGAAAATTAATGAATTGCGTAGCGGCGTCGGCGGTGGAGAATTCCGCGCCTTGGCCGACATTGATTTGGGGGTCAAAGGTCTGAGCTACCGGGGGCAAATGACTCTTGATCGATCGAATCTCGTTTCACTTGTTTCCGGCCTCATTCCTCAGGCGAAACAGAGTATCTCCGGTTTACTGCAATGGCAAAATAATTTTTCCGGGCGCGGGACATTGCCGGATAATTTGTTGCAAAATCTGCAATTAAAAGGGGTCATGCAGGTCCGGCAAGGGGAAATCAGCGGCTCGCCCTTGTTGGAGCAATTGTCCGTTTTCCTCGGGAGTTCGGACCTCAAGGTTCTCAGTTTTCAGTCCCTTGAAAGTCGTTATGACCTGCGTGATGGCTTGGCCAGACTCACCGGAAGTCTGGATGGTTCGAAAGCCAAACTGAAGCCGGAAGGAACGGTTGGTGTCGATGGCGCTTTAAATATGAGTCTTGATGCCAGGTTGGCTCCGGAGGTCATGCAGAAGCTGGGGGCTCGGGCAGAAATAAAACAAGCCATGACCGATCAGGACGGCTGGGGCGTCTTCCCGTTGAAGATCAGCGGCTCGGTGACGAGTCCGAAAATCGGTTTTGACAGCAAGGCATTGAAAAAACAGGCAACCGGTAAAGTAAAAGAAGAGGTCAGTAGACGTTTGCTGAAAGAGCTTGCCCCGAAAGATGAAGGAACCGTTGCACCGATCAAGCAACTTCTAGAGGGGACCTTGAACAGATTGTTTGGAAACTGATAATTACAGGTTTGTTGTGTTGCCAGGCCGTATACCTTACATGCTTAATCATCCATTGCTCTTTTTGGCCCTGCCGGTATGCTTTGTTTTGCTGCCGGTGTGCATCCGGAAACTTCGGATGAGTGCATGGTAAGTTTTCATATGGGAAACGAGCAATTTTTCTCAAGGTCAAGGAAATCAAGCGGTTGTGCGGAGGCGTGGCTGTCTACGCCGCACAAGCAACCGCGCAGATTGACGCAGAGATTGTGAAAAAGGGCCGTTTCCGGATGGAAACTAGCTGGTCCACTCGTGAGGTGGGCCACACTTTGAAAGGTTGGGAAGAATGAAGCGTTTTTTAAAACTGTTTTTTGCCAGTGCAATCCCCTTCGCTCTGGTGATGTTTGCCATTGCTCTGAGCTACAATCCGTGGCAGCGGGCACTGCCGTTGGCGCTGATCTTCGCTTTACTGTTCGGTGCATCATTTGCCCAGCTGATCACTTTTATTGTCTACCGACGACAGAAAAAAAACGGTGAAAAACCCGATAGCATCATTCAGCAACGGCGCTATCATTGCGCTCTTGACGCCGAAACACTGATGGCACGGTTGAAAGAAAATCTGACAACGCGATTGGACGGACGAATTGTGCGACAGTCGGGCAGCGACTCACTGCATGCCACGGTCGGTCGCAGCGCGAAAAGCCTTGGTGAAATCATCGATATCGAGATCATCCGGCACAACGGCGCACTGCAGGTGACCCTGTGCAGCAAGCCGAAAGAATTAATCACCTTGATCGATTTTGGCAAAAACCGGGCAAATATCGAACAGCTGATTGGTGATATTCCCCTGACTCCTGTGGA
>JAUVEB010000018.1 GCA_030595055.1 Desulfuromonadaceae bacterium | reverse complement strand
CCTGGGACAGCCCCCACCCTTCGCCTTCGCTCAGGAGCCGGTGGGGACAGTCCCGGTTTTGCTGGAGCGTGCTACGAACCTTTAAACTCGCGCCATTCGTAACTGTTCAGCATTATCAGATCAGAAGAAAAAACGCCTGTCATCCCCGAATGCTGCTATCGGGGATCCAGTCTTTCTGTCTTCTAGCTTCTGGATTCCGGCTAAAATCCTGCCGGAATGACAATCTTTTGTACTGTGCCGAACAGTTACCTGTTTTTTTCAAATAAATTTTCTGCCTGATCTGTTCCCCGTGGGAAGTGGAATGAATTTTTCAATCTGCCGATGGTAGATCTTCCCGGCGTTACAAATTATAATGCGTGTAATATCAATAGATTATGATAATCACATTAGAAATATGCGCCGTCAGTCGCATCCTTGTGAGAGCTCTTTTATGAATATTTTTATCTTGTTTGTATTAGCTAAATACTTGAATATTAAGAGGAATTATCAATTTAGGTCTTGCTGGTCAGGGATGTTTTATTGATAATATCAGATGAATATTATTCGCTTGCTGAGCCGAGGGTTTTGTTCGCCCTGTCCGGATTTCGAAAGCTGAAACTCTTACTACGTCGATGGATATGGAAACTTCCGGAATGAAATTCAGTGAGCAGGATCTTGCCAACCTGTACTGTTCACCGCATATTTTGGAGCAGTTGATTGAGGCTTGTCTGGCCGGAAAGGGATCGCAATCCCTGGCCGAGATTGCTTTGCAGGATGCGGGGCTGTCTGCGCACCTGATCAGCGTGGCCTGCAAGACCTGTCCCGCGCTGCTCGATCCGGCAGAACCGATCACTTCGGCTATTCAGAATCTGGGTGTGCCGGTGATTACCGGAATTGCTCTGCAGTCTGCAAAACGTTTGGTCGGCCGAGGGTTCACTGCTGAAGAATTGACCTTTCTAAACGGTCTCTGGTTTTCTTCTCGGGTCGCCGGGCAGGCGGCCCGCTGTCTTGCCCCGACCGTCAGTTATGATCATGTTGAAGAGGCACAGTTGAGCGGGTTGTTGCTCAATCTGGGGATGCATGTCCTGTTCGCTCGGGAGGCTTCTGCTTATGTCGCGCTGGCCGGGCAAGGCTACCCTTCCCTCGACCTCTGTGCCGTAGAGCGCAAGGCTTACCGGACGGATCACCTGCAGATTGCTGAACAGTTGATTACAGCGTGGCATCTTGACTCGTTTCTGGTCGATGCTGTACGCTTTCTGCATGTTGATGTACCCCAAATTGAGAATGGCAGTCTGCTGCTGAAAATTACCCGTCTGGCCCAGCAGTTTTGCTTGAGTCCGGACCGGCTTACCCAGGAGTTGGAAGCCTTGGGGGAACGCCTTTTCCAGTTTCGCAAAAGCGAAATTGATTATCTGTTTGACTGGGCTCACGGTCTTTATTCCTCTCCAACTCCGCCGGCTGATGATTACGAGCAGCAGCGGAATGAACTCAAGCGGGTGTTGCGGCGCCTCACCGACCTGATATTTATTCTGGCTGATCAGGAAAGTGTCCGAGCCCGGCTGGCAGAGACTCAGGGTCCTGAAGGATTGGTTCTTGAAGCCCGGGATCTTTATCTGGAGAATTGTGCGGCGACAGAAGCGGTTTTTCTGTTGGTTGATCACCACAACAATCAACTTTCCGGCATTACCGCCAAGGGCCAGTCCCGGTTGATCGGTGAATTGAAAGTGTCTCTCGACGATACTGCCAGCCTGATTGTCCAAGCTCTGCATGAAGGCGGAGCGGTTTGCTCTCTGTCTGAGACTGAACGACGTCTGACCGTGACCGATCAGCTGCTGCTGAGGATCTGCGGCAGCCGGGGATTTTTCTGTCAGCCTTTTCGGCTTGATAATTATCTGCTGGGGGTGGTTGTTCTCGGGATTGATAATGAGCAAGACCTTGAGCCTTTAAAAAGTCTGCGCTTGAAAATGTTTGCACAAGTGGTCAGTAGCTCTCTGGCCATGCTTGCCTCTGAGGTTCAGGAACGGCTGAATGAAGGGAACAGCTTGCTGCGGCGGGTCAGTTATGAATTGAGCAATCCTCTGACAATCATCGGTAATTATGCTGAAGTTCTGGGGAAACAGCTGGAGAATGACCAGAGCCGAAGGTTGACAGAATCGATCAAGCGTGAAGTAAAACGCATCGATGATGTTTTGAATTACTACCTCACCCGACAAGAAATGCCACGCTTCCCCGATCACAGCGTCAGTTTGAACCAATTGGTGCAGGAGTCGGTCGATGCTTTGCAGGATGTTGAGTTGAAACCGCGTCATATCAGGGTCAAGCTGGATTTGAAAAAGGATCTGGAGCGCGTAGCCACCAATGAAGTTCTGGTCAAACAGATCCTTGTCAACCTGATGAAAAATGCTGCGGAAACCATTGAAAAGGGTGGCTTGATCAAGCTGTCGACCCGTGACAGTTATTGTGCAGATGGTGCTCGTTATGTTGAAGTCGTTGTCCAGGATGGCGGCGAGAAAAGCGACAGTCAGGGCCAGGGGCGTCTGCTCAGGGCGGTTTCGAACCAGGGCGGAACGATGGGGCACGCCAAGATCGGTCTGCGTCTTGTCAAGGGAATGGTTGATGATCTTGGTGGGCGAATCAGCGTTCACAGCTCTTCCGTTTCGGGCACCGGTTTTCATTTGCAGATACCTTGTGGAAGGGACACGGATTTACCGCCGGGCAAGCTTAGTGCCCCGTGCGGATAATCCTGCGATGACTCGTATTCTCAGACAGCCTTCTAGGGGGGGATTTTGTTAACCACAATAACCACCGGAGCTTTGACTCCCGATAAACGAGAACAGTCGCGGATACTGCTTGTTGACGATCAGTTGCCGCTGCTTGAAAGCCTGCAGGCGCTGCTGCGCATCAACGGCTATCAGGTTGATCTGGCCACCAGCGGCAGCGAGGCGCTGGCCAGGCTGGAGAAGAACCTCTATCGCCTCGTGCTGCTCGATCTGCAAATGCCGGTCATTGATGGCCGCCAAGTGCTGCAGTTCATTCGTCAACAACAAATTGATGTTGAAGTTGTGCTTGTGAGCGGGGAATCCTCCTTTCATTCGGTCAAAGAGGCCCTGCGCAACGGCGCCTATGATTTTATTCGCAAGCCCTATGAACCGGAAGAACTCTTGATGACGGTCAGCAATGCTCTTGAGCATTATTGGCAATCGCGACAGCTCCGACAGGCCGAGCTTTCTCTGCATGAATCGGAGCAGATGCACCGTTTTATCGTTAACAATTCACCTGATTTTATCTATCTGCTCGACCCGCACGGGATCTTTACCTACGTGAATGATAAGGTTGAAGATCTGCTCGGTTATAAGCGGAGTGAGTTGATCGGTCAACATTTCTCCAAGCTGATCCATCCGCACAACGCAGACGATATCTATACCCTTTTCAGCGAGCATCGTGCCGGTGCCCGGGCCACGCAAAATATCGAAATTCGTCTCTTGGTCAACGAAGCCTGCGAACAGGTAAAATGTCTTGAGAACGCTGAATTGATTGTCGAATTGAACGCCATCGGCAGGTATGAAAATGATGCTATGGGGCAGCGGACCTTTGTCGGGACGCTCGGTTGTGCACGCGATATCACGGCGCGAAAACGTTCCGAAGCGCGCATCAGCTACCAAGCTTATCATGATCTGCTGACCCGGTTGCCGAACCGGATACTGTTTAATGATCGGATCTCCCAGGTTTTTGCCCATGCCCGCAGAAATAACCAGAAATTTGCTTTGCTGCTTCTCGATCTTGACCGTTTTAAACTGATCAACGATGCCCTGGGGCATGCTTTGGGTGATCTGGTTTTACAACAGGTCTCAAAACGGATTCTTCGTTGTCTGCGGGCGGAAGATACCCTGTGCCGTTTCGGTGGTGATGAGTTCGTTCTGTTGTTGCCTGATATCGCAACCAAGGAAGCGGTGACCGCTGTTGCCGAAAAAATTCTCAAGGCCGTCCGAAAACCCTTCAAAATCAAGAAGCATGAACTTTATCTGAGTGTCAGCATCGGTATCGCTCTCTATCCGTTGGCGGGTGAAAATAAGGACACCCTGCTGCAGAGCGCCGATATCGCCATGTATCATGTCAAGGCTGCCGGCAAGGATGGTTACTGTTTCTACAGTGATGCTATGGATGGCAGTGATTCGACCTTCTTGTCCGTTGAAAGGGACATGTATCTGGCATTGGAAAATGATCAGTTCGAGGTTTTCTTTCAACCCAAGGTTGAACCGGTCAGCCATGTCATTGTCGGGATGGAAGCACTGCTCAGGTGGCGGCATCCCGAAAAGGGGTTGATTCTTCCCGGTGATTTTATCCCGCTCGCCGAGGAGTCCAAGCTGATTGTGCCGATCGGTCACTGGGTTTTGCGGACCACCTGCGAGGAGCTGGCGCGTTGGAAGCAGCAGGGACTGCCTGATTTGAAAATCTCACTTAACATCTCTCCTGTTCAGTTGGAACAGGAGGATTTTGTTCAGATCTTCATCGATACTCTGCAGGAATTCGATTTAAATGTGGCAATGTTTGAAATCGAAGTGACTGAGCAGGGGCTGGTGGAAGGGCAGACTGAGATCGTCCAGCGGTTGCGGCAACTCAGGGCTTATGGTGTTTCCATCGCGATCGATGATTTCGGGCGGGGACATTCATCGCTCAGCTATCTGCAGGACTTCCCGGTCAACACGTTGAAGATCGATCGCTCGTTTGTGCGTGAAATTGAAGAAGGACAGAAAAAAACATGCGTTGTCGATGCGATTGCCATGATGGCTAAAGGGCTCAATCTCCACACGGTTGCCGAAGGGGTAGAAAATCTTCTGCAACTCGATTACGTGACAAATCTCGGTTGTAACGAGGTTCAGGGTTATCTTTTCGGTGAGGCCCTGCCGGCGCAAGATGCGCTGAATATGCTCAACGCCCGCCCCGCTGAGGGTCCGCATTTTATCCTGCCTGATTGATCTGAAGTCCTCCGGGTCTTAAATAAAAAAGCGCCTTTTGGCGCTTTTTTATTTAAGACCAAACTTCTGCAGGATTTCGGCAGGGGCTTGGTCAAAATGGGAGAATTCCATGCTGAAACTCCCTTGTCCCTTGGTGGCGCTACGCAGTTCGGTCATGTAGCCGAACATTTCTAACAGGGGGACAGTGGCGCGAATGACATCTTGGCCGGGATGTGATGTGATCCCTTCAACCTGGCCGCGTTTTTGCTGCAGGCTGCCCATGACGCGGCCGGTATACTCGGTGGGGGCCGTAAGTTCCAAGGCCATGACCGGCTCGAGCATGGTCGGCTTGCCTTGGCGCAGGGCCTCGGAAACCGCCTTGTTGATTGCCGCGGAGATCCCCAGTTCGGTGGTCCGGTTGGCATCGTAGGGGGCGGACTGCAGGGTCAGTTTTAAATCGGTCAGTGGATATCCGGCAGCTGGTCCCGCTTGACAGGCCGCCGCAATTTTGTCGTGCAAATGGTTCGCCTGTTCTTCCGGCCATGCCGTAAAAACGTCTTCAGGTATCTTGATCTGCAAACCGCTGCGGCGCGCCAGGGGGGTCATTCGGAGGGTTACCTCGCCGGAATGCAGCTTGCCGTCAATTTCCCGTTCGAATCGTTCGTGCTGCTCGCTTTCACGAGTCAGGGTTTCACGATAGACAACCTGTGGGCGACCGGTCCGGGTGTCGACGCCGAAATCGCTCCGCAAGCGTTGGACGACGACTTCCAGGTGTAATTCGCCCATTCCCGTGAGCAGGGTCTGTCCGGTTTCGGGATCTTCCTTGACCCGAAAGGTGGGATCTTCCCACTGTAGTTTTTCCAGGGCAGCGGGGAGTTTGTCCCGGTCCTCGAGGGTTTTCGCTTCAACCGCCAGGGACACGACCGGTTCGGGATATTCCAGTCCGGCCAGCTGTAGAGGCATTTCGGCGGAACTGATGGTATCGCCGGTGAGGACATTCTTCAGGCCGGTGGCGGTCACAATATCGCCGGCCACGGCCTGGTCGATCCTTTCCCGCTTGTGCGAGTGCATGCGGAACAGCCGGGCCACCTTTTCTTCGCCGAGGGTCCGGCTGTTGTAGACTGAATCACCAGGCTTCAGGCTGCCGGAGTAGAGGCGCAGGTAGGTCAACTTGCGTCCCTCATCGGCAAGGACCTTAAATGCCAGGGCACAGAGCGGCCCCTTGCCGTCGGTCTCCAGCGACTGATTATCCCGGGTGTCGATGCGGGTCGCCTGTTCCGGGGGAATGTCCAACGGCGAGGGGAGTAACCTGCAGATGGCGTCAAGCAGTGGTTGAATCCCCTTGTTGCGCAGGGCGGAAGCGAGCAGAACTGGCGAAATCCGGCACTCGGTCACCCCTTGACGCAAGGCCGGCAGCAGTCGTTCTCCGGCGATCGGGTTCCCTTCGAGAAAGTCATCAAGGATGCTGTCATCATAATCGGCCGCAGCTTCGATAATGCGCTCACGAGCCTGCTGTACTTCTTTTTGCATCGCTGTTGGAATTTCACTGGCGATAACTGTTTGCCCCAAGTCCTCTTCTTGAAATCGCAGGGCTTTTTCGTTGAGCAGGTCGATGACTCCGCAGAATTCATCCTCACTGCCGATCGGCAGTTGCAGCAGTACCGGCTTGATATGCAGTTTTTCGATCATGGCGATCAGTACGGCACGATGGTCGGCGCCGATCCGATCCATCTTGTTGATCAGGCAGATGCGCGGCACCCGGTAGCGGTCGGCTTGCCGCCAGACCGATTCGCTCTGTGGCTGAACGCCTTCCACCGCACTGAAAATAGCCACCGCACCATCCAGAGCGCGTAGCGAACGTTCCACTTCGATGGTGAAATCGATATGCCCGGGAGTGTCGATCAGGTTAAAAGTGAAATCACGCCATTTGCAGCAGGTGGCTGAAGCGGTGATGGTAATGCCGCGTTCCTGCTCCTGCTCCATCCAGTCCATGACCGCCATGCCGTCGTGCACTTCGCCCATTTTGTGGATTTCGCCGGTATAGAAAAGAATCCGTTCCGAAACGGTTGTCTTGCCGGCATCGATGTGGGAAATGATGCCGAAATTGCGGATCTGGTTGCGGTTGACAGCTGCCATAACATGCCTCTTGAACGGTCAATAGTTGATGGTCTCGCAAAAAGAATACGATGGCTAAGCCATCAATTGTTGTCTGTTCTGAGTTGCTGCAAATGGTCGAGATCGATCTTGTTGAGAGTAAAATATTCCCGCTCCAGTTCCTCGATGTAAAAGCGATCGAGACCACTGTTGCACAAAAAATCATCGCGGAGCGCACGATCCTGATTGGAGATGATGTCCGGCAGCAGGTTGTGCAGGTAGATGGCCTCTTTTTTGATATCATGCACCACCTTACGGAAGAGTGCCGGATCGAGCAGGTCACTGATGATTCCGCGCACCAGTAATTCGTCATTCAGTTCACTGAACAGTTCCTCCTGCTCAGACTGGGTATTATAGCGTGAGTAGCGGTTGCGAATGCGTTCTTTGGCACTTTTCAGCACGGTATTGTAAAGCCGCTCTTCGGCGTCAAGCCGTTTCATCTCGCTTGCCAGATCCTGCAGACTGAAAGAACCGGCGGTAATCTCTCGGAGCCGCTGCTGTAAAATCAGCAGCTTACGGCGGCCGAAACGCCCCAGGTAGCCATTTTCCAGAATTTCATCGAAAAACAGTCGACTGAACAGGCCGTCTTCCAGCTCGTTAAAAGCCTGCTGGTTGCCAAGTAAACTGCGCAAAAGATCTTCGGTCAGGCGGCAGTTTTCCATGAAGGCCAGCTGGCTGAGATGGGTTGCGGTGCTGTCGTAGCGATCAAAAAAGGTGATGATGTAAGAGAAGTTTTCCAGCAGTGACAGCGGTGCGCCATCGCGAATCTGCTCGTCACAGATTTTACCGGTTTCCAGCAGCAACTGTTCAAAGGTGTGGTCACGATTTCTGTGGGCCTGGAGCTTGACAAAGAGCAGTTGCACCATGTCTTGCTTGTTGATGCCGGTTTCAAGCTCTTCACCGGCCATGAAGATCCCCTGAAGAATTTCCCGGGTGGTACGGATGTACTCCGGCTCATTGGCGATTTTTTCCGCTTTGGTTTTGAGCTGTTCATCCAGGGTGAGAAACAGGGCCGCGGGGATTTTGTTGCGCACCGAGAGTGTTTTTAAACGGGTCAATCGGGCTTGCTGCCGGCGTCCAACGTGTTCTTGCCGATGACAGTCGATCAGGACCTTTTTGTATTCGTCGATGATTCGATAATTGTCGCGATGGCGATACAAAACATCGATTTTGATTCTTTCCTGCTGGTAGCGGTCCAGGCCGAGATCGTCGGCCAGCTCTTGCAGGTTGTCGAAATTATCATCCGGGATGGAGCGGAGCCGGTAGTAGAGCTGTTGAAACTCCTGCTGGTAACGGCGCTGTCGGATGTTGATCAACCTGATCAGATAGAGAGTACTCTGCTCGGGCAGCTGCGCCAGCAGGTCGTTCGTGAGTTGGGAATCGTCGAGCTGGTTAAGGTGACCCATCCGCTTCAGGGTTTTGCCGAGATACTTGAGGATCTGTTCCTGCTGCTGTCGGTGAGTTTTAGTGCTCAGTCCATCAACAAAAAAGAAATAGTTGTAGATGGTATGCCCTTCGAAAAAGATCTGTTCATAAGTTTGTCGTGAGCGGTTCTGCTTACCGATGACCAACCTGCCGGCCTCATCGTAGCCGGCGCCGAGCAGGATCAGTCGGTTGATGACCCCCTTTTTGGTCAGATCAGCCAGCGGCTGGTCAACCCCGAACATGTACTCACAGAAAGAGCCGCCATTGCCGCTCTGCTGGAGGCCCTGACTATCAAGCAGCAGTTCGTTCCCCGGAGCGAAAAAGCGCAGACCCTGTTCGGATACCTGGTAAAAATGATGATGTGCGGCACGTGAACCGGCTGCCGTGGCGTAATATTCGATGCTCTCGTTGATCTTGCCGTGCAGGCGCAGCTCGGTGTTCATGACAACTGCCTTTGTAAGGGCTGCATAACGGACTGATTCAGGACCAGGGAAAACGCCTGTCCGTCGTGCGCCAGGTTGATGCCGCTTGGCAGTTGCGGGTCGTGGCGGGGGTGATCGACATCGTGGCTGAGATGAGTCAGCAGGGTTTGCCGGGCAGCTATTTTTTCTGCCATCTGTATCGCTTGCGGGATACTGAAATGCGTGTTGTGCGGTTTAAAACGCAGTCCATCGAGAATCAGCAGCTCTAAATCCTTGAGCCGTTCCAGAGAGCTTTCGGGAATGCCGTTACAGTCCGTCAGGTAGGCAAAAGGGCCGCAGCGGTAGCCGAAGACCGGCATCTGTCCATGTTCCAGCGGGATGGGGGTGATGGTCAAACCGAACAGCTCAAAGCTCGTTTCGATCGGGAACAGCGCCAGCTTGGGGACGTAGCCGAGATGCTCGCTTTCGTCGAAAATATAATTGAAATTGTCCCTGATACTTTCCAGGGTGTGGACCGAGCCGTACAGTGGGATGGCTTTTTGCGAACGCAGGTTAAAGCTGCGCAGGTCATCGATCCCGTGCACGTGATCGGCATGGCTGTGAGTATAGAGGACCGCATCGATATGACGGATGTTTTCGCGCAGGGCCTGCTGTCGCAGGTCTGTCGCCGTGTCAATCAGGATGTTATATCCATCGTAATGTAGCAGGACGCTACAGCGGGTTCTCCGGTTGCGCGGATCCGTGGATCGACAGACCGGGCAATCGCAGCCGATAACCGGAATCCCGGAGCTGGTTCCGGAGCCGAGAATGGTGATATCCAGAGTCGCTGGTGTCATCTCTAAACCATAATTCAAAAAGGGATTTTAATAATTTAGCATTTTGCTTCGGGAAGATTCAACAGTTGATTGTCGTTGCCCGCTTGTCAGCGGGGTTGCTCTCAAGTAAACTGCGGTTGAGATTGAAAGGCAGTTTATGACCGAGAAAAAACCGCAAGAAATCAACAAACTTTGTCGCCGCTGTATTCGTCAGTGTAAACAGCCGACCACTGTTTTGATGCTTGAATGCCCACGTTTTCAGCCCCGCCCGTTCAAATCAGATCAGCATAAATTTCAACAGTTGGACCTGTTCGACTGACGATCCGCAGTGTCATTCTCGTCATTCGCTGACAACGTAGGGGCAGATCAGTGTCTGTCCTTTTGGGTGTTCTGCCGGGCTGTCGGGCGAACACGCGGGTTCGTCCCTACGGCAAATCGAACGATTTCGCCTGTCGGTCGAGAAACCTCTGCAGCATGGGAATGAACTTTTCCGGTTCGACCAGGAATGAATCGTGTCCGTAATCGGACTGGATCAGGTGGTAGTCGACCGGTTTGTTGAGCTGCCGGAGTTCGTCGACCACCTCTTCGGTTTGCGGTGGGGGATAAAGCCAGTCGGAGCTGAAGGCGAACCAGAGGGATGGACAGTTGAGCCGTTCAAGGGCCTCGCTGAAGGAATCAAAGTTCCAGGCGACATCGTAGAGGTCCAGAGCTTTGGCCAGATAAAGGAAAGAATTGGTATCGAAGCGGTTAACAAAGCTCCCGCCGTTATAATCGAGATAGCGTTCAATCTCAAACTTGCCGAAAAAGTCGAACATTCCGTCCCGCACCGAAAACCGTCGCTCGAACTTGAGCTGCATCGAAGCGTCGGAGAGAAAGGAAATGTGCCCGACGGCACGGGCCAGGGACAGGCCGTCTGCCGGGGGATGTTCCGGTTTGTAATTCCCCTTTTTCCATAATGGATCATTGTAAACGGCCTGCCGGGCCAGAGCGTTGAGGGCAATGGCCATCGGTGAAGTTCTGCCGGTTCCGGCAATCGGCACAATCGAACGGACCAACTCGGGGTAATGAATTGCCCATTCAAGGGCCTGCATGGCACCCATGGAACCGCCAACCACGGTCAGTAAAGAGGTGATCTGTAAATGATCGATCAATAATTTCTGTGCCCGAACCATGTCGCGGACCATCAGGACCGGGAAGCTGAGCCGATAAGGGCGCTTGGTGCGTGGATTGATGCTGGTCGGACCGGTTGACCCTTTACAGGAGCCGATGACGTTGCTGCAGAGGACGAAGTAACGGTCGGTATCAAACACCTTGCCGGGCCCGATCATGTTGTCCCACCAGCCCGGTTTGCGATCTTCTTCGGCGTGGAAACCGGCCGCATGAGCATCGCCGGTCCAGGCGTGGGTGACCAGGATGACGTTGGAGCGATCCGCATTCAGTTGTCCGTAGCTTTCATACGCGAGGGTCAGCGGACCAAGCAGGCGACCACTTTCCAGACGCAGTTCGACGGCAAAATTGACATATTGAGTTGTCACCAAACCAACGGAATTGTTCAATCCGTATCCTCTTTACAAGACAATGAAAAAGGCCCTCCCCCGGGATAGATGGGAAGGGCCTTGGAGATACATTGTCGGTAGTATCGGGGGGCTCCGTCTCCATCTGTCCCCCCGGACAAGCTGTCCGGCGGGGCAGGAATTGGCACCAAGCGCCCGCTTTTGTTTAAGCTTCAGCCGGCCGGTTGCCGTGGTTTCACAGGGCCTTCTCCCTCCACCACTCTGGATAAAGACGTTATTACTAACTGTGCGGCGACTCTAACCCACTCGCTTTGCCTTGTCAATCTCTGCTTCAGACCTTGAATGCACCGATCTCTTTCTGCAGCAGGGCAGCCTGCTCGGAAAGGTTTTTGACGACGCTGTCCATATCTCCAGTCCGCTCCGCGTTCTCTTCGGCAATGCGGTGAACCATAGCCACCGATTCGACAACTTCATTGCTGCGATCATGCTGGGCTCGGGTGGCATCGTCAATCACTTCGATCATCTGCTGGATATGTTCCATGCTCTGGGCAATCTGCTGGCTGCCGCGTCCCTGCTCCAAGGTGCTGTTCTTGACCTTGGCGGCAATGTTTTTCATGGACTCCGCAGCGTTGGAAAGGTTGCGGGTGCTGGCAGTCTGTTGTCCGATCGAACTGGCGATCTGTTCAAGCATGCTGGAAAAATCAAGTACCGCCTGGGTGATTTTTCGGTTTTCCTCCGACTGTTTCTGGGTCTGCCGAGCGATGCCGGTAATTTGCTCTGTTGAAGAGATGGAGCTTTCATGCAGCTTTTTCAGCGCCTCTCCTGCTGCGTGCGACCTGGCGACTTCCTGCTGGGCGCGAAGACTCCCGGCCTCAAAGGTCGCTACCGCGGTTTGCGTGCCCTGTTGGAGGTTCTCGACAATTTCGGAAATCTCTTTCGTTGAAACTGACGTGCGTTCCGCCAGATCACGGATCTCTTCAGCAACAACGGCGAATCCTTGGCCATGTTCCCCGGCCTGGGCGGCGATGATTGCGGCATTCAGCGCCAGCAGGTTGGTTTGGTCGGCGACATCGGCGATGACATTGACGATGTTGCCGATCGCATCCGAGCGTTTACCCAGATCCTTAATCGCCAGATGGGCTTGTTCCAGCATCAACTGGAGTTCGCTGATGCCGAGAATTGTATCCTGGACGGCGGCTTTTCCTTCCAGAGATTCGTTGGTGGCCTGCTGGGCCAATTGACTTGTCTGCTCGGCGCTTTCCTTGATGGTGATGGTGGCCTGCTCCAATTCTTCTGCGGCCAGTGAAGTCTTCCGTGCGTTGTGCGAGAGTTCGATGATATTGCCGTCAATCTGCTCATTTGAGGAGGAGAGCTGATGGATTGAACTGGAAAGATCGCTGATGATGCCGAACAGGTTTTCCATCTGTTCAGCGATAACGAAGGTTGTCGATTCCAGTTCGTGGGTGGCTGCGGAACTTTGTTGTACCGACGCCACCAGGGTGGAAACATTGTCAGCAACCTCACCGGCAGATTGGCCGATTTCTGTGACACTTTGATGCGCTTGTTCCAGTGCTTTGGTCTGTTGATTGGCGGCGTTGTTCATCTCGCCGAACCGGTTGCGGATGGTCTGTGTGCCCTCGAAAAGGCTACCGGCGGTGCTCCGGGTTTTTTCGATGATACCCCGTAACCGTTTGACGAAATGGTTGAAACTGTCGGCCAGACTGCCGATCTCATCCCGCGTGGAGACGTCCAGGGTTTTGGTTAAGTCGGCTTCGCCTTCAGCGATCTCCCGCAAGTTTGCCACCATGGAATTGAGCGGCATGGCGATCCCGCGGGAGATAATCATACCGAGCAGAACAGCCGCCACCATAACGCCGATGGTACTCATCATCAGGGTTTGCCGCAGTGAGCTGTTTGCCGCCTGGATCGCGGAACGATCCAGGGCAATCATGAATCCGGCCTTATCATGGTTCAACGGGTAGTTGTAGACGATATGCGGCTGACTGCGGAGGGTCAGAAGGACGGCATCCTCATCGAGAATTTCGTCGAGATTCAGCGGGATGTTGCGGAATTCCTCCAGGTTGCTGGAAAGAACTTTTTCACCGTTGTGAAAGGCGATATCTGCCTCGATAATTTTTTCGGACTGTTTTGCGTACTGATCGTCGATATAGTTGAACGCTCTGAGGTTACCGATAATGGAACCCTGCAATGTCACGGGCATTGAAGAAAAAATACTGAGATGATTATTCTCAACGATCACCTGACTGATCGGTTCTTTATGGAAGCCGATCTTCGGCTTGTCGGCCGCCTTCAAGTGGGTCGGCTCGCCATTGTTGATATCTGCGGAAAGGGTATGCCGGTGTCCATCGACGTGGAGCAGCTCGAATTCGTCAAAATGATACTGGTTTCGGTAATGCTTGAGACTTTTGTGCAGCTGTTTCGGATCGCCGGTATTTTTACCGAAATGCAGTGCCTTAGCCAGTTCGGTCTCTTGGCTTATCAGCTTCAGGACTTCCGCAAGGTTTTTTTCATTTTGGGCTGCCAGCTGCATGATGTAGTGGCCGGCTTGGTCCGCCATCAGTTCTATCTGGTCATTGACCTGTCGCTCAGTAAAACCGGAAAACAGGTAGCTGAGTAAAAGCATCGGAAAGATGGCCAGAACAATTAATCCGGTCAATATCTTCCAGCGGATACTGAGACTTTTTCGCATTGGCGCCTCGTCAGAATGTGTTTCAATTGAAAGAAATTGATGATGAGCAATAATAGAATTTTTGAATTGTATAATGTTAATGGAAAACTTGCAAGCAGCGCTTTCCTTCATAATTTCAGCCGCAGACTCGTACCCCTGATGATATGAAAACAGGCAAGGCTGCATGAAAGATGTGCAGAGCTGGTGGGAGAATAGCCATAATGGCCTGTATTTAAAAGTGGTCTTCTTATCTGGCACGGCAATTGTACAAGACCTTCCTTGATTCATAAACAATGGCGTTGTCGATAATTCTGAAACGAGGAGGTTTTGCTGATGGAAGCATCAATTGATACCTTACAGCATGGCGGAGATGTTCTGTTCCTGCTGCTTGGAGCCGTGATGGTTTTTGCTATGCACGCCGGATTCGCATTTCTGGAAGTTGGTACCGTGCGGCGTAAAAACCAGGTGAATGCCTTTGTCAAAATCCTTTCCGACTGGTCGGTTTCCACCGTTGTTTATTTTTTGATCGGCTATCCGATTTCCTATGGAGTCCATTTTTTATTGCCGGCATCCGAGCTGGTGGGGACGAATCAAGGTTATGAGCTGGTGCGTTTTTTCTTTCTGCTCTGCTTTGCTGCCTGTATCCCGGCGATTATTTCCGGTGGTATCGCCGAACGGGCTAAGTTCTGGCCACAAGTTTTTGCCGGAGCTATCTTTGTCGGTATCTCCTATCCGATTTTTGAGTCGATTATCTGGGGCCGGAACAGCGCCGGTCTGCAGGGTTTTTTCGCAGCAACCTTTGGCGCCCCGTTTCATGATTTTGCCGGCAGCGTCGTTGTTCATTCTATGGGTGGCTGGCTGGCACTTCCTGCCGTGCTGATTCTCGGGCCACGCATGGGGCGCTTTGTCCGTGGTCGCAGCCAGCCGATTCCGATCAGTAATATTCCTTTTTTGGCATTGGGGAGCTGGATACTGGCGGTCGGCTGGTTCGGTTTCAATGTTATGAGTGCCCAGTCTCTGGGGGGTATCTCCGGACTGGTCGCGGTCAATTCACTGTTGGCGATGGTTGGTGGGGTTCTGTTTGCCTTGCTGGCGAGTAAAAACGACCCGGGTTTTGTCCATAACGGTGCTTTAGCCGGGCTGATTGCCATCTGTGCAGGTTCTGATCTGGTACATCCAATCGGGGCTTTCTTTATCGGCGGGATCGGTTCACTGATTTTTGTTTACGGTTTCCAGATTGAGCAGGAAAAATTACAGATTGATGATGTCCTCGGTGTCTGGCCGCTACACGGAGTGGTCGGAAGCTGGGGGGGGCTTGCCGTCGGTATTTTTGGTTCTACGACACTTGGCGGTCTGGGTGGTGTTTCTTTTATGTCGCAGTTTGCCGGGAGTCTGCTGGCGGTGGTTTATGCTGTTGTTACCGGCTTCGTTGTTTATAAAATTATCGATACTGTGAGTGGTTTCCGACTTGAAGAGGAGTTGGAGTTTAACGGGGCTGATCTGAGTGTTCATCACATCAATGCTTATCCCGAGGAGAACGTTAGGTAGAATTAATTGGTATCCGGTTTGACAGTCGTCAAGTGGGGGCTAGACTGGGGGAAAAGGCTAAGTTACGGGAGGCGGTGGCAGCCTCCTGCGTTGCCCTGGACGACCTAATCCCTCCTGGTCTCCAGGGTGTTTTTTTGCCGACAACAGCGGAGGCCGCGGGAACTTCCCGCGGCCTCCGCTGTTTGCTGCTGTTTTGTAACAAATTAATTGCGGTTTTTCAGGTTTTCTTTTTCCCGGCGGACCAGTTCGGCAATGTTATATTTTGTCAACACCTGGATCATTTTGTTTTGGGCTTCATGCCAGACTTCGTGTACAGAGCAGTAGCTGTCTCGATGACAGGCATCGCCATCGATCAGGCAGTAATTCAGTTTGAGCTGTCCTTCTTCCGCCTGGAAAATGTCGAGCAGGGTGATTTCATCGGGATCTTTTGCCAACAAAAATCCGCCGCCGACTCCCCGTTGCGAGTTGACGATCCCGGCTTTAATAAGCGGTTGCAGAATTTTCGTTAGAAATGCCGGGGTAACGTCCTGAGTGCGGCAGATATCTTTTTTTAGAACGATTTCATCCTTCGGCTGTTGTGCCAGAAAAACCACTGTTCTTATTGCATATTCCGTTGCTCGTGTGATAACCACGTTGTGCCTCCGATAGCTGACTAAACTTGTTCGGTCAGAAATACACGGAAGCTGAGAGCTTGTCAATGGACTCTTTACTGTTCTCTTGACAGCAATTTCGTCTGCCCGCACTATCAACAATGATGATGACGCAACAAACTATCATGCAGAGCAATAAGCAGCATTCGATTGTCGGTCGTTTTGCCCCGAGTCCGACCGGTCCC
The DNA here is from genome assembly GCA_030595055.1 of Desulfuromonadaceae bacterium. Lineage (GTDB taxonomy): Bacteria > Desulfobacterota > Desulfuromonadia > Desulfuromonadales > Geopsychrobacteraceae > Malonomonas. Next base: position 5,294 of record JAUVEB010000018.1, on the reverse strand, counting down.
TTGCATTTCGGCTCATTGGTTGCAGCCGTCGGCAGCTATCTGCCGGCGCGCAAGGCTCAAGGGCGTTGGTTGCTGAGAATAGAAGATCTTGATCCGCCACGAGTGATTCCCGGTGCGGCAGATGCAATGCTGCTGTTGTTGGAAAAGCTCGGATTTGAGTGGGACGGCCAGGTTGTTTACCAGAGTCAGCGGACCGAGCGCTACCGGCAGATTTTACAGCAATTGGATGAGCAGAATCTGGTTTTTGCCTGCAGTTGTTCGCGACGTGAAATCCTTGCCAGTGCGCCACATACAGGTGAAGAAGGACCGGTCTATCCGGGAACCTGCCGAAAGGGTCCGATTGGTAATCGGCCGGAACGTGCCATCAGGCTACAGGTTCCGGATGAGGTTGTCAGTTACTCCGATGGGGTTTTCGGTCGACAGTCGCAGAATCTGCAGCGGGCTGTTGGTGATTTTACTCTGTGCCGCGCCGATGGTCTTTTTGCCTATCAACTCGCCGTGGTTGTCGATGACCTTGATTCAGGTGTGACCCAGGTTGTGCGCGGCGCCGACCTCCTGTCATCGACGCCGCGGCAGATTTTTCTCTATCGCTGCCTGCAGCAGGCAGCGATAGAGTATTGCCACCTGCCTCTGGCGCTGGGAAATAATGCGAAGAAATTGAGCAAGCGGCACGGAAGTTTTGGTTTGATAACATCCGAAAACGGCGGTCGAGCAATCTGGCAGGCGCTGAATTTTTTGGGACAGAACCCACCGGCAGCTATAAAAGACGCCTCCCCGGCGGAATTGCTTGCCTGGGGGGAGGGAAGTTTCTGTGTTGACAGGGTGCCGACTGCCGCGCGATCCGTACCGGAATTCTGACAAACATTCTATCCTGAGGTACACTCACTTGGCGGCGATTAAGTGCAGTGTATTTCACCATACGTCGGAGGTTGTTATGCAAAGATGGCTATGCTTGGCAATACTGGTTCTGTTGTTCAGTGGTTGTAGCTGGGGGGAATATTCGATTTCGAAGCAGGAATATCAGTCCAAGGTTCAGGTTTTGGGAGTTTTGCCGATTCTGATTGATCGTGCCGGGGCTCTGGACTATCCGCAGAAAGAGGCATTATATGACTTGCTGACTCGTTCGGTGCTGGGGAAACATGAGCTTCTTGTCGAGCGGTTGAGGAAAAAGAAAGGCTATTTCGATGTCAGGGTCTTGCCGGGCGACGCTGACCTGATTGCCCTTTCTTTACTTTCCGGAGAAGAATCCCGACACGAAGACGGGCGTCCCCGGGGCTATCTGTTTAATCTTGAATCGGTCACCGAGTTGACCCGGCAAAATGTCGTTGATGCCTTGTTGGTGGTGGTATTTTCCGGGGCTCAGATTGAGGAGACGCGTCGCTCGCGAACTTTGCTGGAAACATTGAAAACCAGATACAATGATATCCTGGCGACGGCGGTGGTGATTGATCGGGAGGGCCAAGTGCTTTGGCGGTTGACGGATCTCGACAGCTATCGCGTTCTCATGTTGCAGTACCCTGATTTTGATGAGGCTTATTATAATCGAGCCGATTTTGTTCAGGTGAAAAATATCAGCTGGTTTGGGATTGAGAAGGCGCTGGAGGCGCGGCTTGGCGGTCGAGAGCAGATCGGCCTGCCGGAAACTTACGATAAATTTTTTGATCGGATTGTTACCGGGATCAGTCCGGGCCTGTTCGACTAACTTTATTCCCGACTCGGAAACCTGCCGGTTTCCACCCGGAGGTTCCACGGGTGGAAACGAAATCAGGTGAACCGATTGATATACGTTTAACGGCCACTTTCCCCTTCTATTTATGGGACAAGTGGCCGTCCCCCTGTCTTAAATGTCCAAGATTTGCAGGTTTTTTTATCGTTCACAGTTGACATGGGAATATAAAGCGGGTAAAAGCACCAATGAATGAGGCATTAAGGTTCGGTGCCTGTCCGTCCTGTTCCTACCAGCGCCAGGTTGATGTGAGCAACCTTCGGCATAGGTTCCAAACAACCATTCAAATTAAAATATACTGTTTGCCTCAATACTGTTTGCCTCAAATAGTATCTGTATATAAATAGATTTTCTGAAATTAAATCGCTAACTGTTGCGAGTATCTTGTTTTTATCCACATTATATTTCATCTTGGCCCCCCCTATTCAGCGTAAACTCGTGTGATGGCCCCTGCGCGCGTCCAAAAGATAAAATCTGGAGAACTTAATGGATCTGAAAGAACTGAAGACGAAAAAAATTTCTGACCTTACAGCCCTTGGCAAGGAGTTGCAGCTGGAAGGGGTGAACAGTATGCGTCGACAGGATCTGATCTTTGCGATTCTCAATGCCGCTGCTGCCAAGAAACAGGCGATTTACGGTGAAGGGGTTTTGGAAATACTTCCTGATGGTTTTGGATTTTTGCGGGCTCCGGATGCCAACTACCTGCCGGGACCGGATGATATCTATATCTCTCCGTCGCAGATACGGAGATTCAGCTTGCGCACCGGTGATACGGTTGCCGGTCAGATTCGTCCACCGAAAGAGGGGGAGCGTTATTTTGCTCTGTTGAAGGTTGCAGAAGTTAATTTCGAAGATCCGTCGAAGATCCGGGAAAAAACCTTCTTTGACAATCTGACGCCACTCTACCCGGATCAGCAACTGCTGCTGGAGACCACATCTGACAACCATGCCATGCGTATCGTAGATTTGGTTTCGCCGATCGGAAAGGGCCAGCGGGGACTGATTGTTGCTTCGCCGCGGACCGGTAAAACGGTGTTGCTGCAGAATATCGCCAATTCTATTTCAGAAAATCATCCGGAAGCCTATCTGATCGTTCTGCTGATCGATGAACGTCCGGAAGAGGTCACCGACATGCAGCGCAGTGTCAACGGTGAGGTTATCTCTTCGACTTTCGACGAACCGGCCAGTCGCCACGTACAGGTGGCAGAGATGGTTATCGAGAAGGCCCGTCGTCTGGTCGAGCACAAGCGTGACGTGGTCATCCTGCTCGATTCACTCACCCGCCTGGCCCGTGCTTACAACACCATCATCCCGTCCAGCGGCAAGATTCTTTCCGGCGGTGTTGATGCCCACGCCCTGCACAAACCGAAGCGCTTCTTCGGCGCGGCGCGGAATATTGAGGAGGGGGGCAGTTTGACGATTATCGCCACGGCACTGGTCGACACCGGTAGCAAGATGGATGAGGTTATCTTTGAGGAATTCAAGGGGACCGGCAACATGGAACTGCACCTTGACCGTCGCCTGGCTGACAAGCGAAGCTTCCCGGCAATCGATATCAATCGTTCCGGAACCCGGAAAGAGGATCTACTGGTCGATGCCACCCAGTTGCAGCGCACCTGGTTGTTGCGTAAAGTTCTGTCGTCTATGAACACGGTGGATAGTATGGAGTTCTTGCTTGACAAGCTGGCGGAAACCGAGACCAATCAAGAGTTTCTTGATTCGATGAACCGGTAGCGGTAGCGAAAGTGCTTGCCCGCACCGGATAAAAATGTTACTGAGACAGTTTGTTTGTTGCTGACATCAGGCCTGTACAAAGCCAGGTTGCCAAGGAGAAAAAGATGAAAGAAGGAATCCATCCCAAGTATGAAGATATCTCGGTTCGCTGTGACTGCGGCAACACTTTCGAGACTCGCTCAACCCTCAGCGGTGAGATCCACACGGAAATCTGCTCCGCTTGTCATCCTTTCTATACCGGCAAGCAGAAGCTGATCGATACCGCGGGCCGGATTGAACGCTTCCGTAAAAAGTACGCCCAGAAGTGATCGGGCAAGAATGAGGCGGCCCGTTGGGGCCGCCTTTTTTCGTTGTAAGGCGAAAATTCATGCACGTCGAGCTGTTAATCCATACCCCGGATCCTGAGCAGGTAGTCGCTGCTGCGGCCCGTCTCTGCTACTCCAATTCTTCCATTGATGACCTGATGGTGAAGAGCCGCACTGATCGTCAGGAGTTTCTCGAAAAGATTCTGTCTCTCGGTCATCACTCCGTGCTGGAGCATGCCGGCTTCTCTTTCGGGGTTGAAGGAATCAGTCGGGCCTGTTCTCATCAACTGGTGCGGCATCGGCTCGCCTCCTATTCGCAGCAGAGCCAGCGTTACGTGTCGCACAAAACCCGTTTTTCCGCGGTGACTCCGGAGAGTATCGCCGTCAGGCCGGAACTGAACCGGCGCTATCAGCGGTTGCTAGACGATATCCACCAGTTTTACGGGGAAATGCTCGATGCCGATATCCCGGCCGAAGATGCCCGTTTTGTTTTGCCGAATGCGGCGACGACCAAGATCATCGTGACCATGAACGGCCGCGAGCTGCGCCATTTCTTTGCCCTGCGCTGCTGTCGCCGCGCCCAGTGGGAAATTCAAGAAATGGCCAAGCGGATGCTCATGCTGGTCAAGCCGGTGGCGCCGACCCTGTTTGCCAAAGCCGGCCCCGGTTGTCTTTCCGGCCCCTGCCCGGAAGGGAAGATGACCTGCGGTCAGATTACGACAGTCCGAGAAGAATTCGCTACTTTTGGTTGAAAGATATCTATGTTCGCTAACCTTGAAGATGTTGTTGATCGTTTTCGCGAAGTCGAAGGATTGCTCTCCGATCCTGCGGTGATCTCCGATCAGAAACGTTACCGTGGACTGGCCAAGGAACACGCCGACCTCACCGAGGTGGTTACGGTATACGGTCAGTACCGGCAGGCCTGCGGCGATATCGAGGGCAACCGTGAGCTGCTGCGGGACAGCGATCCGGAGATGAGGGAGTTGGCCAAGGCAGAGCTTCCCGAACTGGAAACTCTGCAACTGCAGTTGGAAGAACGGCTGAAGTTTCTGTTGCTGCCGAGCGATTCCAACGACGAGAAGAACATTATCCTCGAGATCCGTGCCGGGACCGGTGGTGACGAGGCGGCCCTCTTTGCCGCCGATCTGTTCCGCATGTATTCCCGCTACGCTGATCGCAACCGTTGGAAGATTGAGCTGATGAGTGCCGCAGAAACCACCGGCGGTGGTTTTAAGGAAGTGGTTGCCCTGATCAGCGGTGAACGGGTCTATTCGCGACTCAAGTTCGAGAGTGGCACCCATCGGGTGCAGCGGGTGCCCGATACCGAAACGCAAGGCAGGATTCATACCTCGGCCTGCACCGTGGCGGTTCTTCCGGAAGCTGAGGATGTTGATATCGAAATCAGCCCGGCCGATCTACGCATTGATCTCTACCGCGCCTCCGGTGCCGGCGGACAGCACGTCAACAAGACCGAATCGGCGGTGCGTTTGACCCACATTCCGACCGGAGTGGTGGTCTCCTGTCAGGAT
>JAUVEB010000209.1 GCA_030595055.1 Desulfuromonadaceae bacterium | reverse complement strand
CTAGACTTTCTTCCCAGTGCCCAGATTCATCCGTTTCGGGGAGCCATACAAATCAAGGGCTTACAGGTTTTTATCTGTAGGCCCTTTTTGGTTTTTTGAATGTATCCGGAAAAGTGTTGACACCTCATGATCTGGCGGTGGCCCCGGCCAACCTGCGGCAGGCTGTTGCTGAACCGCTCAAGGTGCCGATCGAGTTTCCGCTCAACTCACCCGGATCGTCTTGTACAGAAAATTCTTGAAACGATAGAAGGTTTTTCGTCCTTCGCTCGACGGGTCGGAGGGGTCGCAGGCTTTCAGCACGCGGGCCAGTTTCGGCATGCTTCTCGCCCCCTGTTCCCGGGCCCGTTCCACAACCATCAACACCGCTTCGCGGGTCAACTCTTTCTGTGAGTAAGGTTGGTAGATCGCCTGCCAGAAATCCTGCTCACCGGTGTTGATTTGCTGCAGGATCGTCTCTGCCAGCTGTTTTTCCAATAACCTCGTGCTGCCGTCGGTATCGCTCCGGGGTGATTGTATCGCCTGTTCGATCTCTTCGGAACCGATCGTCTTGCCTTGCCGGAACAGCATTGCCCGGAGCAGGATACTGCGTAGTTCGCGCATGTTGCCGGTGTAGTGATGTTCCGAGAGCAGTTGTTTGGCCGCCGCGCTGAGGACCGGGACATCTTCGTCACCCTGTTCGGGCTGGCGGTAGACCTGGAACAGGCGGCCGAGAAAGTGCACGGCGAGGTCAGGGATGTCTTCGCGGCGTTGGTTGAGGGAAGGAACCTCAATGACCAGTTCGGAAAGCCGGTAGTAGAGGTCCTCGCGGAAACGTCCTTCGGTAATCAGTTGACGCAGGTCGCGGTTGGTCCCGGCGACCAGCAGAACCTGTGAGTGTCGGGTGATGTTCTCGCCGAGGCGGACAAATTCACCGCTGTCGAGAAAGCGCAACAGTTGGACCTGGGTTTTGGGGTCTGCATCGCCGATTTCATCGAGAAAAACCACCCCGCCGGCCGCTTCTTCAAGAATGCCGCGTCGGTCGGAGTGCGCCCCGGTAAAAGCTCCCCGTTTGTGGCCGAACAGCTCCGAGTAAGTCAGCTCGCCGCTGTACGCAGCAATATTGGATTTTTTCAGTGGCAAGGTCTCCTGGCCGGGAAGCAGTTCGCGGTAAATCCGGTTGAGTTGGGTAAACAGGTTGTTAAACAGAAATTCTTTACCCGCCCCGGTTTCCCCGTTGAGCAGAATCGACGGCAAGCCGAGGGTTTCCCCCTGGTCGTTGATCCCGGTTTTTTTCCAGCGGCTGAGCCGCTGGCAGAGTGGCGGGGTGATGCGCCGGATGGTTTCGATAATCTGCTGGGTTTTTTTCGAGTTGCCGATGATGTTGCCCAGTCGGTAGGAGGAAATACTCGGGTCCTTGTAGTCGACATCCTGCTTCAGACGATCAATTTCGCCGGTTAATTGTTCAATCCTCTGCAGTATTGCCAGGTGATGGCCGACCATCCGTTCGATAATCAGCAGAATCCGACGGTGCTCTCCGGTAAAATAGTGCGGACGTCGGCTGTCGAGGCAGATGACCGCCAGAACCTCATCGTCGTAGATCACCGGTACGGCGATCTCGCTACGGATCGCTTCGGTGACTTGCAGGTAAAAGTTACTGTCATCGGCCGGGTTCAGGGTGTCGGCAAGAATCACCGGTTTTTTGCCGGCGGCAACCATACCGGTCAGACTGCGCTGCTCTTCCGGCAATTCGAGTCCGCCGACCCGGATCGGCGGGATATTCTTTTTCAGCCAGGCCTTGCTTTTTGCCCCGACCAGCTTGCCCTGGGCATCTTCCACCGACAGCCATTTCTCCCCCTGGTATTCACGGACCAGGGCAATACTGCCGGTATCGGCACCGATCAACTGGGCAGCTTTGGACAGGATGCGGCGTAAAAAGGGTTGCAGGCCATCACTCGACCGTTGCAGCAGATCGCCGATCTCGGAAAGGATCTGCACCTCGAGGTGTTCATCACCAATTTCCTGGACCACGCGCTGAGCCATTTCGGCATGAGCTTCCAACAGGCCTCGTTCGAAAGGGGTAAATTGGTAGTATTCCTTGGTGTAATAGTTGACCAGGCAGATGACCCGGCGGGTCCGCTTGTCGAAACGGGGGACCATGTAGAGGGATTTCAGCCCCAGCTCCTCGGTCAGAAACTGTTTCTGTAAGCTCTCGGTATCGAGGGCCTGAATGTAGAGCGGCGCCAGCAGACTGTCGTCGGTGATGACGCCCGCTCGGTCGATGAAGCGAGAAACCAGTGATTGTCCGGGGGTCAGGTTGATCAACCGTTCTTCCTCGTAGAGTTTTTTGGCTTCCGGTTCTTTTGAATATGAGGCGAGAATCTGCAGGGTCCGTTCACCATCGACGTCCGAAGGGATCGGGATCAGCACCGAGGCAAGAGCGACCTGATCGATCAGGTGCGCGGCCGACTGAACCATGAACAGGGCTGCTTCACGCTTTTTCGCCTCATCCACGCGCCGCGCCAGCAGTAATTGCTGGTGATATTTGCGGGCTCGGTCGAGGAGCGGAGTCACCGCAGTGAGCAGTTGCCGCACCTGGCGCAGGGAGGCATCGCTCGGGAACTGTCCCGTCCTGCCCCGGTCAAGGCAGAGGACCCCGATCGGTCGTCCCTTGTGGGCTATCGGGATGAGGTAGCTGGCCCCGGCACGACGGCTTCCCGAGGTGATCGGCAGGTCTTCCGGGTAACGACTCAGATCGTCGATGGCCAGTTCTTTCTGCTGTTGATAGACTTGCGAAATCAGATAGCTGACATCATTGATGGGGAAGGGTTTTTCCCGTACCTGGCCAACTTCTGCACCGGCAGCGGCAACACAGGTCAGTGCTCCTTTCGTCAGGTCTTCCAGGTAGATGCGGCAACGTCCGCCTTCGACCAGTAATTGCACAGTCTCAATCAGCTTATGCAGAATTTCTTCGAGGTTTTCCTTGCCGAAGCGATCGATCTGCTCCAGCAGTTGTTTCATGGGGAATGGTGAGGTGTTTTTCATATCTCGTGCTCCATGTCAATTTAGTGCCCCGGGCGGTTAGTCGAAGTTCTGAGCCTGAGAGTTTTTTATTAAGTAGCTTTTTTACTCAGCAGAGTATATTGAGGTCTGCTCCAACTGTCAAAACGAGATCTGCGGATTCTTTTCGTGGCGCAATACAATAAGGTGAGCCGGCATTTTGCCGTGCGCTGGGAGTAAAGCCGGGACTGTCCCCAGCACCATCGGGGGCTGTCCCGGCTTTACGGTTATGAAACTGTGGTGGTTCGCATCGCAAAAGCTCGGGACAGCCCCCACCCTTCGCCTTCGCTCAGGAGCCGGTGGGGACAGTCCCGGTTTTGCTGGAGCGTGCTACGAACCTTTAAACTCGCGCCATTCGTAACTGTTCAGACCATCAGCACCCGTTCTGAATAATTATGTTTTTTCAAATAAATTTTCTGCCTGATCTGTTCCCCGTGGGAAGTGGAATGAATTTTTCAATCTGCCGATGGTAGATCTTCCCGGCGTTACAAATTATAATGCGTGTAATATCAATAGATTATGATAATCACATTAGAAA
>JAUVEB010000200.1 GCA_030595055.1 Desulfuromonadaceae bacterium | reverse complement strand
GATATTCAAAGAGATGCGTAAAACCATTCCGGATGACGGATTGATCCAGCGTGGCAATGCGGATGATATGTATACCCAGTTACAGGATATGGAAGCCGCAAAAATTATGGCAGAACAGGGCGGTATCGGCTTGGCTGATTTGATGATGCAGCAATTGACCAAAGATTAAGACATTGCTCCGGTGATTAAACAGGCAAATGCTGCCGTAGGGGCGATCCTTGTGATCGCCCTTGTTCCGTCGGTGATCAAGATTTGGGCGAATACAAGATTCGCCCCTACATTTTCCCTCTGAAAAAATTCCTAAAGAAAAGCTGCTTTCACGTCGAAAAGTTTCCAAAGAGTTCTCAATGGAGGAGACCTTATGACTGAACAAATTGATCCTACCCGCAGTGCAAAGCCGGTTTCCGGTCAGCAACAAGAAGAGATGGTCCAGCGCAGGCAACGTGAAAGAACCCGATCTGGTACTGAGGATCGTGTTTCGCTGGGTGAGCAGGAAAAGGTTGGCGCAACCTACGGGCCTGGTCTTAAAGTCGCGACTCCATACGAATTACTGCGCAATCTGGTTATCAAGACCCTTCAGGAGCAAGGGCTTAATCTGCAATTCAGCACTGGGGATGTTGCGATCGATTTCAACACCATAACCCGGGAAGAAGCCCAGGCGTTGGTCGCCGAAGATGGCTATTTCGGGGTCGAGCAGACCTCGGAGCGGATTGTCAATTTTGCCATCAACGCTTTCGGCAATGACCCGGCAAAATTACAGCAGATGAAGGATGCCATTGACCAGGGTTTCCTGGAGGCTCAAGAAGCCTTCGGTGGCGCTCTACCGGAAATATCACAACAAACGTACAACGCTATCATGGAAAAACTGGACGCCTTTGCCGGCCAGTTTGCAGAAGCAGGGGAATAAGGAGTTCGTTATGGTCGATAAGATTATGGGAAACAAGGGGTTCGGCCCGCTCGGGAATATCAATCGCACAGGTAACGCCGGCGCAGCCAAAAAAGCTGCAGGGGCCGGCAAGACTGATCGTGTCGATTTCTCCAGTGCGCTGAAAAACGCCGGCAAGACACAGGCGACCGACCAGACCCGGGAAACGGCCCGCGCAGAAAAGCTGCAGGCGTTGAAGGCGCAGATTGAAAGCGGTACCTACCAGCCTGACCTGGAAAAAGTGGCCTCAAGTCTTCTTCCTTTCCTCGTGCAGGATAGTTGAGATGACCCGCTCCGAAGTTAAACACCAGCTTGAAACGCTTGTCGGGCTACTGCAAGAGGAGCGTGAAATGTCCTTGGCCCTCAATATGCCCGGGTTAAATCAGGTCGTCTCGGCCAAGCAGGAGCTGCTGGCCGGGCTGACACTGCAACCGGAAGATGTCGTGGGTTTGGAAGATCTCCTCAAACAGATAGACCAGGAAAACCGCCGCAATGCCTTTTTGCTCTGGACCGGCCTGAACTGGGTGCGTGATCTGATGGGCTTTTTCGGCAAGGCGGCCATGCCTGAAGTTTATGGCGGTAGTGGTCAGTCCCGTGCTTTGACTCAGGGCGGTCGGCTGCTGTCAGGGAAGGTATAAAAATGGGCGGCGGACTGAATGCAGCGCTGAACTCAGGGCGAACCTCCCTGCAGACCAACCAGAAAGCGATTGAAATTACCGGTCTGAATATCGCCAATGTCAACACCGAAGGGTATTCCCGGCAAACCCCTAATCTGACTCCCTATCCGGCCTTGAGTTTCGGAGATTTTTTTATCGGTACCGGTGTCACGATCGGTTCAGTGGAACGCTCCCACGATGTTTTCCTCGCTGGCCAGATCAAGGGCAAAGCAGCCGAGCTTGGCTTGGAAAGCAGTATGGTCAATACGCTGGCGGAACTGGAACGAGTGGTTGGCATCGGCGACGGCAGCCTGTCGGATGAGTTTGATCAGTTTTTTGACAGCTGGCGACAACTTTCCACCAATCCGGGAGGCGAGATTGAGCGGCAGATGGTTCTCCAACGCGGGGAGTTGATCGGTAACGCTTTTATCAACGTTTACAACGAAACCCAGCAGGTGGTGAAGAACATCAACAACACCATCACCTCAAAAATTGACGGTGTCAATCTGCAGTTGGATGAAATTGCCCAGCTGAACAATCGGATTTCCGCGATCGAAATGTCCGGTCAAGATGCCAATGCCGACCGCGATCGTCGGGATATGCTGCTCAAAGAACTCTCCGGATCGATCGGCGCGACCAGTTTTGAGACCTCAACCGGAACCGTCTCGGTGCAGTTGGGAAACGGGATGCCGCTGGTCGAAGGGACTATAGCAACACATATTGTCGGGGTTTATTCCGGGACCGATGTTAACCTTGAGCTCGATTTCGGCACGGCGAATATCCCCCTCGATCGTACGGCACTCGGCGGCGAATTCCGCGGGCTCTACGAAGTACGCGATGTCATGATCCCCGATGTGGTGGATCGTCTCGATCAGCTTGCCTTCACTTTTGCCACGGGAGTCAATACATTGCATCAGGCCGGAACCGATCTGAACGGAAATCCCGGACAAGATTTTTTTGTGCAGCCTGCTGCTGTCGCGGGAGCTGCGTCATCCCTGGAGATGAACATCACGACTACCAATGAGATTGCCGCTGGAACGACTGCTGCTCCAGGTGACAATACCAACGCTTTATCAATTCTCCAACTGGAACAGCAACAGATCCTTGGGAACGATACCTTTGTCTCTTATTACGGTAAAATTACTGCAACCGTTGGTGTTGAAGCGGCCCGCAATCGCCAAGCCAAACAGGGGTATGAAGACAGTCTGATTCAGCTGCAGAATATGCGCGACGGGATCGATGGTGTTTCCCTGGAAGACGAAATGATCAACTTGCTGAAATATCAAAGCGGTTTTGAAGCATCAGCGAAGTTTCTCGCCACTGTGGATGAGATGATGGGAACCCTGCTGGCACTGAAAAGGTAGGTGAGTTATGAGAGCAACCCAGACCACAACATATCGCAGTCTTCAGTCTTTTCTGGATAGGACCAGCGACAGGCTGCAGACCTTGCAGCTTGCCGCAGCAACCGGTAAGCGGCTCAATCGCCCCTCTGACGATCCGACCGCGATCAGCCCGGTATTGAGTGCCCGGACCCAGATCCAGACTTCAGATCGCTATATTGAGACCATTGAAACGGGACTGGATAGAACTGATGGTATGGACGGTTATCTTGACGGTATTGAAAATACCCTGGTACGGCTCAAAGAGATCAGTATCGCGACCGTCAATGGTTCGCTGAATACGCAGGATATGCAGACCTATGCCGATGAAGTGGCCCAGTTACGAGAAAGTTTGCTTGATGACGCCAATGCACAAATTGACGGTAAATATATTTTTTCCGGGTTTAGTGAAAAAACCAGACCGTTTGAACTCAATCCAAACTATCCAGCGACAGAGCCGAATCCAGTGAATTACAATGGTGATTATGGCGTTTTGGAATTTGAAATTGCACCGAATGAGTTGATCGAGGTGAATCTGACTGGCAATACTTTAATGTTGGGTGATGCCGATAATGATGGTGTGACTGATGCCGGGGCCATGGATATTTTTGCCCTGGTCACGAATCTGGAAGATGAGTTGAGAGCGAATAACCAGGCAGGTGTTGAAGCCCTGATTGATCCCCTTGAAACAGCCGCCAATCAGGTGCGCAGTCAGCGCAGCTTCAAGGGCAATGTCGGGCGGCGATTGGAAGTTGCTCGCGATCACATGGAACAGATCAAGATCGATATGGAAGCATTCCGGT
>JAUVEB010000114.1 GCA_030595055.1 Desulfuromonadaceae bacterium | reverse complement strand
GCAGCTATCTTGACCTTGTCAGCAAACTGAATTCGGCCATAACTGAGTTCAGTTTGCTGCTGGGGGAAACAATCGCCGGCAAAATGGATCATTAACAGCAAACGCTGATGTCGTTAGCAAAACCGGGACTGTCCCCACCGGCTCCTGAGCGAAAGCGAAGGGTGGGGGCTGTCCCAGGCTTTTGCGATGCGAACCACCACAGTTTCATAACCGTAAAACCGGGACAGCCCCCGATGGTGCCGGGGACAGTCCCGGTTTTAATCCCAGCGTACAAAAGCCCTTAAATTAGGAGGCTGTCCGGATTACTGCAAAATAAATTCTTCACCCGCCTTGATCAGTTCAGCCAGAGCCACAGCAGATCCGGCTTCACCATACAGTCGCACGACCGGCTCTGTCCCTGATTTGCGGAACAGCATCCAACTGCCATCATCAAACAGGTACTTGTTGCCATCAATACGGATAATTTCGCTGATTTTCCGGCCACCGATCTGCTTCGGCGGGTTCTGCAGTTTTTCCGGCAGCGCCGTTTCCAACTCCGGAGACAGTTGAATATTGATCCGTCTGGCATAAATTTCCCCAACGCGACGATAAAGATCGGCCAACAGCTCACCTAAGCTACGTTTTTCAACAGCGACCATTTCCGCCACCAGCAAACAAGCGAGGATGCCGTCTTTTTCCGGGACATGTCCGCAGATACTTAATCCGGCACTCTCCTCACCACCGATCAGGATTTTTCCTTCACTGATATATTCACCGATATATTTGAAGCCGACAGGAGTTTCCACAACCTCCACTCCGTGATGTTTAGCCACGGCATCGATCAGTTGTGATGTCGCGACACTCCGCGCGGCATTTCCACGCAGCCCTTTTTTTCGGATCATGTAGTCAAAGAGCAAAGCAAGAATATAGTTCGGCTCGATATAGCTGCCGTCGCTATCGACAATACCGAAACGATCGGCATCTCCGTCCGTTGCCAGCCCGAGGGCAATCGAGTCATCTCCCTTGATCAGCTCAATAAAATCAGGGATATGCGCTTCTGCCGGTTCCGGGGGTTCACCACCAAAATAGGGGTCGAGATGATCATTGATGGTGACAACCGGCACCCCGGCCTCCTTGAGAATGGTATCCAGGTAATCACGTCCGGAACCGAACAGCGGGTTGACCGCGATCTTCATTCCGGATGCGGCAATCGCTTCGAAATCGATCAACCGACGCAGGGTGACGAAATAATCTGCCCGTGGATCTATCTCCTCAAACAGTCCCCGCTTTGCAGCCTTGTCGAGGCTCATATCTTTAAAAACGATTTCCCCCAGCATCGCATTGGCACGTTTTTCGATATCACCGGTGGTTTCCGGAAGAGCCGGGCCGCCCCAGGCGGGAGAAAACTTGATGCCGTTATAATTATAAGGGTTATGACTGGCGGTAAAATTGATCGCCCCAGCAGCCTGCCGCCGTAAAAGTTCATGGGAAATCACCGGTGTCGGCGTGTCCCTGATGCAGAAATAGCTCTTGATTCCGGCACCGGCCAACACCCGTGCCGTTTCCCGCGCGAAATCGGCGCCCATGAAACGAGCATCGTAACCGATCACCAAACCCTTATCAGCCAATCCCTCAGCGTGCAGATGATCAGCAATCGCTTGAGTCACAATGCGGACATTATCCAAGGTGAAATCTTCGCAGAGAATACCTCGCCAGCCCGAAGTACCAAATTTAATCTGAGACATTTAAACTCTCCTTGAGTGTTGTTTTGTAGAAAGAAATGATTTGGAAATCATATCACATTGAAGTAAATTCGCAGGATTCGACACCGAACAAATGAGCAACAACGCCGGTCAGAATGGGTCTTCATCCATCAATGGAGCAGAATAATTTTCGATATTTTTAACATAGGGGCAGTCTGCCGGTAAAATACCGGCTTTCACGAGATCGGGCGTCAAACGGGCACACTCCGGATGCAACCGTTCACGCTGATGATAAATCCTGCAGTTGTTCGAAGTCACGTCAAGATGGGGACAAGGGGTGTCGGTATAAAAAATCCGCCCGCGATAATCAAATTTTTCATAGCAGCAACGGCCGCAACGTTCACAAAGCTTTTCCCAATCTGCCGTATCCGGTTCCGGTAATGATTTCCATTGACTCATCGTCACAGACTACCTGTTAGAACATCGCAGGGTCAATCTGCAGAAACAACAAAAAGAAAAAACATTGACTCAGCAAATAAAATTCGCTACAAGTGGGCGTTCTGAATCTGAATCAAAGCATAAAGCTTAGGAGGAATAGAAAAATGCAGTGTCAAACTGTTCTCCCCGGTACCGAGTGTAGTTTCTGGAAAAAATCTGGTTGCAGCGCTGAAGGGGGCAGCTGCCAGGTTGTTGTTGAAGAATGTCAAGGTTGTGAGCGTATCAGCAAAGGCAGCATCGGCGATGTTTGTACCTCATACCCGGATCCCGCCGCTAAATGGGCTGCCGGATTATGTAATTTTGCCACCCACAAGAAGATCGACGTCAAGTCGGATGATGTCCGCGTCAACCCGCTCAAAGCGGCAAAACGGGCAGCTGCCGGTAGAAATTAGTCAGTTCCTGCAAAATCGAAACAAAAAAAAAGCCGTCGGAAATTCCGACGGCTTTTTTTGATGATCTGGTAAAGAATGGTGGCGGCGAAAAAATCCGCCCTTCTACATTACAGTGGTTTTTCAGGACCTCGACATACTGTACCCATGCCTTCAGCCCTGAAAAACCACGAGGGGTTATTCGCCCCGCTCCTTCGAGGATTTCGGGTCGGTCATCTCCCACAAACCATCTGAATTGCGTTGGAACCCTCCCTCCCATATCCAGAGTTCAAACCCTCCAGAGGCCGGACTGCCATACTTATGAATCAGCCGATAGCTTTTCCTTTCAATATCGACGGTAAACCAGCCGATTGAAACCGTGCCGTTTATCGCTTTTGACACTTGGGCGCTCTTAAGTCGATCTGCGCTCTCCGTTCTCCCTGGTGACGAAAAGACGTCCGGATGAGTTTTGACGTACCGGATCATGGCAACCTTGGCAGATTGCGCCTCGAAGAGATCCTTTTCAACACGCGTCTTAACAGCCGCCTCGGTAGGGGCCACAACGGCCGTCTCAACAGCCATCTCAGCAGGTGTCTCAACTGGAGCCTTCAAACAACCTGCTCCCATGATAGTAACAAACAAAGCTAATAGAACGACCATCTGTTTCATTTCAGTTATCCTCCCAATCGTGATGTGGTATTAAAAAAGTCTCAGTTCATTTCCTGCGTCACAGTTTTGCCTCTCATCTGCTCGAACAGTATAGTAGAATCCTGCAAGACTGCACAACGCTCCAGAATAATAGATGCGTGGTTCTCTTGCCATGGGACAACGATAGCGTCAAATTGTCAACCTGAAATTCTGCAGGGCTGACTCACTTGGAACAGGGGAATGTTGTCATTTCAGATGGTGAAAAGGCCCCCGGCTTAATTATTGCCGGGAGCCTCAGCTTGTAGATTAGTTGAGGGGGGTTATGGACGGCAATACGAAGTTGTCCGGCATCTTTTCAGCGTAACCATCAGTCAAAGTCTTCAAAAACGCCACCAGGTCGTCCTCCTGCTGCAGGGTCAGACCGAGGTTACCCAGCTCCTCACGATTGACATTCTCCGCTACTTCCGGTTCTGGCCAGCCTTCCTCAGGAACTCCGGCAGTATTGTAGAAATGAACGATATCGGCCAGAGTGGGGAAATAACCGTTGTGGCCATAGGGAGCTGTCCGCTTGATATTGCGCAAGCTCGAGACCCTGAATTTCCCGTTTTCGCCGGCAAATCTTTCCCCCAGACCGTAATCAATCGGGTTGTCGTCAATCAGGTGATTGGTACTTTTGGGGACGCCAAGATTGTCAAAACTAAAATCGGTAAACAGCGGAGGAACAATCTTACCATTCTCAAGGCTGGTTGGCCGGTTCGGGTGACAGGCGGCACAATTGCCCATATTTTCAGCTTCAAAAATCATCAAGCCGCGTGCTTCCTGGTCTGTCAGTTCTGCTTTACCGACCAGATAGTAATCATACTTGGAGGTAAAGGGGGAAAATCTGACGGTTTGTTCAAATTTAGCGATCGCCTCAGCCGTTTTATCGTAGGCGTTGAGAACGTCAGTGTTGTTCGAGCTGGTATCGATGTTTTTAATATCGATCCCGTAAACTAACTTGAAATATTTCCGGTAGATTTTCGACCTCTTATTCCTTGGGTCGGCAATGGCAGCAATAACGGCGGCTTCATCCAACATGGCCATTTCGACCGGGTTGAGAAAAGGACCCTTAGCCTGATCTTTCAAGGTGTCGGCCCGACCATCCCAGAACTGGCCGCCAATATACAAGCCTTCTATTTCGTTCCAGTGGAAGATGGGGATAAAGGCAGCGTAGGACGCTGTCGGAGCATTTCGCCCACCGTTCAGGGTGGTATCGGAGCCGAGCGAGACGGGAAAATCGTATGGATATTTGACATTCAGCGGATCGGCAAACTTGGCACTGGGGTGATGGCAGCTGGCGCAGGACTGGTTTTTGTTTAGAGAAAGATAGGTGTCAAAGTAGAGGAATTTACCCAGGTTCTGTTCCGCTGTTAATTCAGCCACCGCGGGAGAAACCATACAGAAACTAAGACATGCAACAAATATCAAGACCGCTCTTTTTTTCATTTTTACCTCCCATTTTGTGAAATAGCCCTTATCCATTTTGTCCTGTCACGGGGCGGTTGTCGCAGCGAATCAGGTGGTAACCTCCTTCAATGTGAAGCTAACGAGCCTGTAGAAAAACTCTAGGAGGCTGTCGGACTATCCGGGCCGAAGCGAAAATTTGGAAGTTTGAGGCCGGATTTGGGCTCGTTTGAGAGCGCATAGCCGTAGCTATGGGCTGAAAAGGAGCTTAAATCTGGGCCAACCAGCCGGATTTGCAGCGGGCTCATGGATAGTCCGACAGCCTCCTAGCAGTACTATGGCCTAAGAAAACCGGCCTCGAAATTTGGCCTCTGATTGATTTTCTCTACCTGGCGAATAATTTTGCCATCCTCGAAAATCGATACTTTCATCATTTCTGAGGTTTTTCTACAGCCTCAACGGTTGCGATAATCGGCGGCGACGCGACACTCGCGACCCACTGAACTATTTGAGAATTTCGGCTGGCAATTTCCATCCGCGTTTATTTGTTATGTTTTTTTCTTTTGAAGTACTTTATTATTTTCTATTCCCTTTTCTTTCGCAAGAAACTCAAAAAATTTCTTTATACCAACCTTCAGATCGTTCTCTGTAGCATTGTCCCAAACTTTTCTTTTATACCAACTTCTGAAATGGGTATTTGCGATTCCTTTAGTGATTTCTTCAATGCTCGATACGTCAGTTTGTCTGCACAAAAACTCAATGAACATTGTAATTGTGCCAGTATGTTTGTTTGCAGTATTTTCAGTATATTTTTCCAATAGTGAATCATAAAAATCATCTCTAAGGCATTCGAGATAAGTCTTGAAAGGCTCCCGCTCTTTTTCTGCTTGTTTCAATGCTTCGAAATATTCTTCGATATTTTCGCCAGGAATAGATACTTTGCCAGTGAATACTTTTGCCAATTTAAATTCCTATTCTTAAAAGCTAACGGTTTGAATTCAGCGGCCGGCCTGGTCCACTGCAATGATTTGCTAGGCGGCACTTCCCTGCAACCGTTCGAGAAACATCTGTGCTTTTGATGTCTTGAATCTACACTCTATTGTACCAGACCATTTCTCATTGAACGCTGAAGCGTCGTATGTGACGAACAACGAATCGCTTCCCTCAATGGCGCAGGTGAGTTCAGAGAAATTTTCGTGATCCAACGGAACGTAAATGAGTGGCTTGAACAGAGCAAACGCTGCAAACGTACGCTCAGTAAGCACAATACAACCCGTAAACCAGCTTCGTTTCCAGGAATGGTGCCGACCAGAAGCCTTGAACTTCTTGAGAGTGACTGATCCGCCGATACCTTCATCTAGCAAGATTATGCCCTCGCCGTAGAGCGTAGGCGCATACCGCTTCGGGAGTCTTCCCCAACCAAAGAAGCGGTGCAGTAGAGTCTTTTTCATCGTCGTTTTAGATGCCGCCTAACGGTTCTGACCTGAGCGGCGGCGTACTCAGGTACGAACTCAACGAGAACCGCCACTGCTTCCCCGTCCGAACTCCTGGGTTATGAGTAGTTTTTAGCCCCAGAAACAGGCATATTCATCTTCTTCAACAACAGCCAAAAACTCCTCGATAGTTTTCACTTCTGGTGTGGGTTCATATCTGTGCCATTTAAGGTCGGCACGTTGCCAGTAGATTTTCCATGTTTTTGTGTTTTTAACATACGTTGCCTTGGAAATTGGTGACTCTATTTTTTCCCCTGGTTGGATCCATAACTCTCTGATTTCATAAATTATGACGCTTTGCCCTTCAATTCGAAAGGCAAGATCCACTTGGTTTCGAACATGAGGTGCCGGTCGGCGCTTTTCTATGTACTGGCCAACTATTTTTTCATATCTCTTTATTTCAAATTCGCTGATTGCCATAGTCTTTACTCATATATGTCCTGAATACGGGGTCGGACCAAGCCAAGTTGTTGATATTCAACAAAAACCATTCCAAAAATACCTGTTTTTAAATGCTATAGGGCGATTTTCGACCTCAAAATCGGGCCTATAAATTTCCTGTCCTTCACGGAGAACGAACACGCCGTCAATTTCGGCGACATCACGCGACCTCCCCTTCAGGCCGAGAGCGTCCTGTGTTCTCCGTACAAACTCTGAACTTCCCACGGCGACGGTTTGGGTCCAATAACCAGTGAATGAACCGCTGGCGATCGCGGGCAAACTTCAGCAAAAATTCCTTTTTGTGGCACCGGTGCGTGATGTGCCAGATGTAGCCGGGAATGAAATGCCTATGAGCTCTTGGCACGGCCGACTCCCCCTCCTAAGTGAAAATACACTGTAATTACTTATAGGTCTGTTTTTGACCCCAAAAATCTGCCTATAAGGGCATTTTAGGGGTCAAAAACGGAACATTTTCTTTAATTATCGGCTGGTTAGCTTGGTCCGACCCCGAGCACCAGACTGAACGTCAAGAAAAATGGGGTGCTTTTCGATGCCCCTGACGATGACGTGTTGCAACAGGCCGGGGATGTCTATGCGTACATGTCGTGGCATGAGAACAGGATAGCAGT
>JAUVEB010000033.1 GCA_030595055.1 Desulfuromonadaceae bacterium | reverse complement strand
CCGGCGATGAAGCTGACGACAGGTTTATTGAAATTCTGCTTGATCCACTCACCGGCCTTCACTTCGGCCTGTCCGCCGATTTCACCGATCAGGACAACGCACTCTGTCTGAGCATCAAACTTGTACATCTCCAGAAGGTCGATGTATTTCAGCCCGACGATCGGATCCCCGCCGATTCCGACACAGGTTGATTGACCGAACCCGAAGGCGCTAACCTGCTTGACCGCCTCATAGGTCAGCGTTCCTGATTTGGAAATGATGCCTACAGTCCCGGGAGTGTGGATTTCGCCCGGCATGATGCCCAGCTTACATTCACCGGGAGTAATAACGCCTGGACAGTTCGGGCCGATGAGCATGGTTTTGGAAGGACTTGTCTGCATCAGCCTCTTGACCTTGATCATATCCTTAACTGGGATTCCCTCGGTAATACAGACACAGAGATCAAGGTTGGCGTCCACCGCTTCCATCACCGCGTCAGCAGCATAAGCGGGTGGAACATAGACGATCGAGGCATTCGCCCCGGTTTTGCGGATCGCTTCTTCGACGGTGTCAAACACCGGGGTACCGTCAACCTCAGTACCGCCCCTTCCGGGGACAACCCCGGCGACGATGTTGGTGCCGTATTCTTTCATTTTCTGGGCGTGGAATTTGCCCTGAGAACCGGTAAGCCCCTGCACGAGAACTTTCGTTCTATTATTAACAAGTATGCTCATTGTCTTCTCCCTCTTACTCAGACTTTGCAGAAGTTTTCTTTTTTTCAACCTTGCCGCCGGAAGCCAGCTCTACAGCTTTTTGCGCTGCATCAGCCATGGTATCTCCGGTGACAATGTTCAGCCCGGATTTTGCCGCACCATCTTCCAGAATTTTTCTGCCCTCTTTCACATTTGTACCGTCCAGCCTGACAACGATATGCCGGTCGCTCGGCACTTCATCTGAAGCTGTCAGGACACCCTGAGCAATGAGGTCGCAGCGGACAATTCCGCCAAAAATGTTGACGAAAATCACTTTGACTTTCGGATCGGTCAAAATAATTTTGAATGCTTCACGAACTTTGCTGACATCGGCACCGCCCCCGACATCCAGAAAGTTTGCCGGTTCACCGCCGTAGGACTTGATAATGTCCATGGTCGCCATAGCAAGACCGGCGCCGTTGACCATACAGCCGATATTTCCTTCCATGCTGACATAGGAAAGGTCAAAGATGGATGCTCTGACTTCCTGAGGTTCAAGCTCGCCGTAGTCTTTCATCTCTTCAATCTTCGGATGTCTGAACAGGGCGTTCTCATCTACGGACATTTTCGCATCGAGGCAGACGATCTCTCCCGCTCCGGTTATCACCAGGGGGTTGATCTCAAGCATCATCCCATCGTGGTCGGCAAACACCTGGTAAAGTTTGTTCGCCACCTCGGCAAATTGATTGAGCAGACTGGAGTCAAGGCCGATTTTTTTCGCAATTTTTCTGCCGAGAAAATGGCCCATCCCGGTAACCGGGTTGATCCGTTCGGTAATAATTGCGTCAGGATTTTTGTCTGCGACTTCCTCAATGTCCACGCCGCCCTCTGAACTGGCGATAATCACGTGCTGCTCAGAGTCACGGTCAACAAGAAAGCTGAGATAAATTTCCTGCTTTATGTCAGTCGCTTTTTCTATCAGGGTCCGGCGAACAATCTTTCCTTCCGGCCCGGTCTGCTTGGTGACAATTTTCATCCCCAGCATATGAGAGGCTTCGTCATAAACCTCACTGAAAGCTTTGACAATTTTTACGCCGCCGGCTTTTCCACGACCACCTGCATGCACCTGTGCTTTGATAACCCAGGCATCGCCTTTCAGTACTTTTGCGACGCGAAGAGCATCACTGGCAGTGGAGGCAACCCCGCCGTCAGGAACGGGTACGCCGTAATTTCTGAGCAGTCCTTTGGCTTGAAATTCATGCAAATCCATGGCTCACCTTTCTTGTTTTTGTCCGGTTTTTTTAATGATTTTTCTCGCAAATAAACCATCAGGTCATTTTTCGACTGACACATCAATACTGTCAAATTCACTGCGTATTTTCGGATATGTAACTATTCAGCAAATCAAGATCAGGAGAAAAAACGCCTGTCATCCCTTAAGTGCTGCTATCGGAGATCCAGTTTTTCTGTCTTCTAAACTCTGGATTCCGGTTAAAATTCTGTCGGAATGACAGTCTTTTGTACTGTGCTGAATAGTTACCGTGTTTTTATATATCATATTCTCAGGTTGATTTTTCCTGTTTCTTGATTCTATTTAATTTTGTTTTGCTTAACATTGTTCTGCGCAGGTCAGGAGGCTGTTGATGCGATGGTCTCCTGGACGATTTCGACAGCACGTTTTTACTGATACTTGTGAACGTTCACTCACAATCTCGCATGGTTGCAATAAAATGGGTTGCTGTCCTCCGATAATTTCCCACTAATAATATCGTAATAATGGTTCCAGAGAATATCATACATTGGTGCATATACAAGACTTAGTGGCAGATTGTCAAGTGGTCAGGCCACCAATAGGTCAGATAACTGTTGGGATGTCGCTGCGCAAACTATAGCTTGGTCACATGAAAGGACAAGTTTTCCCTAAAAAAACAGGCCGGAGGGGACCCCTCCGGCCTGATAATGTGCAAACTTGTTTTTAATTTATGGTTATTTGGTTTTTTCCCAATCGGCGAGAAATTTTTCAATTCCGATGTCCGTCAGTGGATGTTTGGCCAACTGCGTCATGACGTTATAGGGAATTGTACAGATGTCTGCACCGATCAGTCCGGCGTTGAGCACATGCATGGGGGAACGAACCGAGGCGACAATGATTTCGGTGTCGTAACCATAGTTGTCATAAATCGTGCGAATCTGCTCGACCACTTCCAGCCCTTCATGTCCGACATCGTCCAGTCGGCCGACAAAGGGTGAAACGTAAGTGGCCCCGGCTTTAGCCGCCAGCAGGGCCTGTAAGGGGGAAAAAATCAGCGTGACATTGGTGTTGATTCCCTCGTGGGTGAACTGCTTGGTGGCCTTCAGACCGTCGCTGGTCATCGGCACCTTGATGACGATGTTGTTGTGAATTTTGGCCAGTTCGCGACCTTCCGCCAGCATTCCCGAGGCGTCCAGGGCAATCACTTCCGCTGAGATCGGGCCATCAACAATTTCCGTGATTTCGCAAATGACCTCTTTAAAATTGCGCCCGCTCTTGGCGATCAGTGAGGGGTTGGTGGTGACGCCGTCAACCAGTCCCAGTTCATGGGCGGCGCGGATTTCAGCAACGTCTGCGGTGTCGATAAAAAATTTCATCGAAGGTTCCTTTATTGATAGGGGAGAAGACTCGGGTTAATGGTTTTTTTTGTATTCTTTCAGGCATTTCTTGGAACAGAAATATTGTTGTCGGCCATTGATGTTGGCCGAAATGGCATCACTGAGCGGCAGAAAGGTGCCGCATTGCGGGTCTTCAACCATTTGCTCGCCTTCCTGTGTCCGGCTCCTCGGCATTTTTCCACCGCGGGAGTCTTTCGGGCGGATCAGACCTTGGATTATCGAGTAGCCGACAAATCCGAGCAGAACCAGGATCAATAGCTTAATCATTGTCTATCCATTCATCTTCCAGGCGGGTGATTCCTGCCGCCGCCGGCAAGGCATTGAGAATTTCGGCGATGCTGCAATGCAAAAGCGGGTGACGGTAATCGGCCGCCAGCTCCACGAGTGGTTGCAGGACAAAATGTCGTTGTTGCAAACGCGGGTGGGGTAATTTCAGTTCCGGCGTATCAAGAACCAGTTGCTCATAAAAGAGCAGGTCAATATCAAGAGTTCTGGCCCCCCAGCGGATATCGCGTGTTCGGCCGGCAGCATTTTCGATCTGTCGGCAAAAGTCAAGCAACTTTTGAGGCGGTAGTCCGGTGGCCACTGCAATAACCGCATTCAGATAATCGGGTTGTCCGGTCGGCCCGCCTATCGGTGGTGTCCGGTAGAGTGATGAAGCTGCCAACAGTTCAATGTGCGGATGGGCTTTGATTGTTTCGCAGGCTTTTACAAAGGCCCGGCGCGGTTTACTCAGATTGCCGCCGAGGGCAAGAAAAGCTCGACTCTTTTGCTGCTCTATCATAATTTGAGGGATTAAAGCACAGGCATGAAAGTAAAATCAATTTGTCATCGCGTAGGAACGCCCATGCATCTCAGTTTCACTCTCGGCGTCAGTGATTTGCAGCGTACGGAAGCTTTTTACCGGGATATTCTGCAATTGAACCTGCAGCGCAGCCAGCCTGTTGGACGCGCTCCCGATTTTCTGCTGCTGCGTTGCCGGGAAGCCTGCATTGTCTTTCGCCTTCTGGAGGACCTGGAAGCCCAGCACCCGGCACTGTTACAAAATCTGACCCGTCAGTCCCTCGGGGTCGGGGTGCAACTGGAACTGAGTTGTCGTGATCTAAGCATTGTGCGTTTCCGTATTGAACGCAACCGGTGGCCGGTTGCTTATGAACTGGAGGATGATGAGCATCAGCGCCGGGAAATCTGGTTGCATGACCCGGATGGTTATCTGCTGGTCCTGAACGAGGAATGATGATGGCGTCGCAAAAAGTCCGACCTACTGTGTTGCAGCGTTTTTTCAGGACCTCGACATACCATATGTATGCCTTCGCCCCTGAAAAACCACCAGTGTCTCGTGCGGTTAGTCGTGTCAATAAATTCTGAGACATTTTGGGTGCTGCCAAGGCGGCGCCAACGCAGGCCTGGCCGTGCGTTAAGTCAAGTTGGCGCAACGCGGGCAGCGCCGAAAAGGGCCAGAATTAGAAGACAGGATTAGCCGCACGGGGCACCAGGCCTTGTAGGTCGAAATTTTTGCTTAGCCAGCGTATTCTTTTTTGCGAGACCCTTACTTAATTAAGTGTCCATTCGGAAACTCTGGATGGACACGATGAAGTTTTCAGTAGTTTTTTAAAAATTCGTGCCTTTCGGCAAGGGTTCCGGCATCAATTCTCTCCGGTTTTCAGCTTCCATGACACTGTAGCACCCCCTTTTCTGCAATTGATTGTCAAAATGACGACTTAATCCTGCACGTTCTCCGTTTATGGGGAAGTCTGCTTGCTCGAACAGCTCAATTAACTTCAATTATTACAGCTAGTTGATTGTTTTAAGAACGGTTTGGCACAGTTCTGGCCTAAGAATGTTTCCGAATATTCATAACAATCACCGGAGGCGTGGATGCGACATCCCGTTCAGATTTACAAAATTCTCGGATTATTGCTGCTGTTACTGCTGTTCTTCATGAGTGCGACAATGACCGTTCAGGCGGCAGCACAGACCACGTTGATCCGTATGGAAAAACAGGAGCAGGTCGGCAGTACGCGGATCACTCTTCACTTTTCCGCGTTGCCCGATTTCGAAATTGAGCACAATGGCCAACGGGTCGATTTGCTGTTGAAATCCACCGGGGTCTCAGCGCAATTGCGCAGCCTGCCGGAAGATGAAACGGTGGTGAAAATTCTGTTGGCACAGAAATATCGTGATCTGCTGACCTCAATCCTGTTTCGGCGGCCTCCTAGTCAGGTCATTACCGAGTCGAAAAGCAGCCCGCCACGGGTGGTGATGGATCTCTATTGGGAGGGAGAGTCCGGAGCGCGCCCCGGGGTGGCTTTCCGGATAGCCGATATGCCGCCGCGTAAACCTGGGAAAAAAGCGCAGGCGCTGCAGAAGGAATCCCCCTGGCAGGGACGTTGGCCCGATTTTTTTCGCGAATATCAGACCTATTGGACGCTTAATCTGCCCCTGAACTACACTTTACCACCCCTGCCGCCTCTGGTGACCAACCGGGAAAGCCCGCTCTGGCCTTTACAGCAACATGCCGAGACAGGAATGTGGCTGAGCCTGTTACGCAAGGCGAGCCGGATTGTCGGTCTGGATGAACAACAGATTTATCTGCGCAATCTCCTCGTGGCCGAGGCGCACCTTCGCACCGGTGCGGTCGAGGCTGCTCTGGCCCGCCTGCAGTCATTACCGAATCAGCAAGGGAAAGAACAGATCCGTGTCGATTATTTGACAACTTACGGTCTGGCGGCGGGAGGGCAGCCCTTTGTCGCTCAGATAGGTTTACTGGAACTGTTGCCGATGCTGCCGGTCGGAGAAACGGTGACCCCTCTGGTTTATCTGTTGGCTGCAGAGATCGCCCTGGCGACCAAACAGCCTAAACCCGCTCTCGACGATCTGCAGAATGAAGAGTTGATTTGGCCTGAGCAGTTGATCCCTGTCATTGAACTACGGATCGCCGATGCCCTGGCCGGGCTCGGTCGGCTTGGGGAGGCGGTTGCAGAATATCGTTCCCTTGCCGAAGAGGCAGGGCTTTTCAATGCCTACCCGTCATCCTGTAACCTGGCCGCTTTCAGTGCTTATCGCCACGGCGATTTTGACTTGGCCAACCGGCTCTACCGGAAATTAAGTGGGTTGATGAAAGAACAGCCGGGTGACGATCTGGTCCTCTTTGCCGTGGGGGTCGCCGCTTACGATGCCGGCGATCTTAGCTGGGGGATGATCGGTCTGCAGAAAACCACCCTCGAACGACCCGGCACCGAGGGGGGGGAGCGGGCTGAATTGCGGTTGATCGACCACACATTGAATACCGGCGGTGAATTGGAACTGGCCCGGGCCGCCAGTGAGTATGATGAAATCGGCAAGCGGGCCGGGACCTGCATGGTTCGTGAAGAGGCCACCTTCAAACGTGCCCTGGCACTTTACCTGCTGAAAGACCACCGGGAAAGCGTCCGGGAACTGATGCGCTTCCGGCGTGAGTTCGGCAGTTCCAAGCTGCGGCGCGAGACTGACTTGCTGTTAGCGGAACAGTTGCCGATTGTTGTTCATAACCTGCTGGAAGAGCGGGACGAACTACCGGCGGTGGTGCTGGTGGAGCAGAACCGCAACCTGTTGTTGCGCGGTGATCTGGATCGGGCATTTTTACATGATCTCGCTAGCGCATTCGACAAGCTCGGTCTTTATGAGCGCTCCGGGCGGATTCTACTTTACCTGTTTGATCGGACCAGGGATGAATCCCGGCGCGCCCCCTTTTATTTACCTTTGGCCAGGTCTTTCCTCAAACGCGCTGAGTTTGTCAAGGCGAGTGATTATGCCGACCGTTATTTGCAGAAGCATCTTGACGGCGAGGACAGAGGCGCTCTGTTCGGTGTTTTGCTCGATGCTTTCGAGAAACAGCAGAGGAACGAAGAACTGCTGTCCTGGCTGGGTCGGAAAAATCGTCCCAGCAGTCCGCAACTGGAAATTCGCGCGGCCTGGATCTATTGGCGACTGGGAAAGTCCCCGGAGGTCGTCAGCAGCCTGGAGCGGGCTCGGCAGGATGGTGGGGAGTTGCAAGTCAAAGAAATGGCACTGCTGGCAGAAAGTTACTATCGCCTGAAAAAGAATCGGTCCGCTGAAAAAATTTATCGCCAACTTTCCAGCGACCCTGCTTTCGCGTCTCAGGCGCGCTATCGCCGGGCGCAAATTCTGTTGCGGCAAAAGCAGCGCCAGGCTGCGCTTAACCTTCTGAGGCGACTGGTCGAAGAAGATGCTGACAGTTCTTGGGGGAAGTTGGCCCAGGACTTGCTTTTTCAGGAGAAACAGTAAGAGATTTTAAGTTTTGTGTCAGAAACAGGGCAGGAGTCAACAATGGCAGGAATCAAAATAGCTGATCGCACCATGGCGGTATTGCAAAAAAGTCTTGATCTGCGAGCGCAGAAACAGCAGGTAATTGCGGCGAACATCGCCAACGCCGAGACGCCCGGCTATGCGGCCCGCAAATTTACCTTTGAGGCCGATTTGCGAAACGCGCTGGCCGGCCCGGAAACCCCGCTGCGGATCAGCAACGCCAAACATTTTCCGCTCGGCTCCAGTGGTATCAACGGTGTTCAGGGACAGATTATCAAGCAGCGTGACAATAGCTCTCTGGGTGACGGCAACAGTGTCTCCATCGATGATGAAATGTTCGATCTGGCTGAGAATCAGATCTTGTATGAAGCCGGCAGCCAGATTTTGAAGAAGAAACTGAGCATGCTCAAGTATGCTGTGAGCGACGGTCGATAGGAGTCCGACAGATTCCCGGGAGGTTTTTATGGACATTTTCACGACGATGAAAATCAGTGCTTCAGCACTCAGGGCACAGCGGTTGCGGCTGAACACCATCAGCTCGAATCTGGCCAACATCGAAACCACCCGGACGCCCGATGGCGGTCCTTATCGTAAGCGGGAAGTGGTGTTTCAGACGACCGGCAAAGGTTTTGCCGACACCCTCGACACGCGCATGCGTGATGCCGCCCAAGGGGTCAAGGTTTCGCACATTCAAGCCAGCACCTTGCCGCCGCGCATGGTTTACGACCCCTCGCATCCCGATGCTGACGAACAGGGACAGGTGGCCATGCCGAACATCAGTCTCGTCGAGGAAACTGCTGACATGATGTCCGCCAGCCGGGCCTACGAGGCGAACGTGACGGTCGTCAAGTCGGCCAAGCGGATGGCTTTGAAAGCTTTGGAAATTGGACGCTAGAGGTGACTTATGAGTTCTATTGTCGACATTACCATGAAAGCCCATTTGCAGGGACTCTCGGCCCCGAAGACCTCTCCGGTGCAGAATATCAGCGGCAAGTTTGCTGAGGCCTTGAAAGGTTCGCTCGCTGAAGTCAACGGAGCGCAACTGGCGGCCGACCGGGCGGCTGAACAGATCGCTGCCGGTGAAACCAAAAATCTGCACGGCGCGATGATCAAGCTCGAAGAGGCGGATATTTCCCTGCGGCTGATGGTGCAGGTACGGAACAAGGCGGTCGAAGCCTACCAGGAAATTATGCGGATGCAAGTGTGATGGCTCAGCCATCTCAAGGTTTTTTGCGAAAGCGTCAAGAGTAACAGATTTCTGATTTGGTGAGAAAAGCACAATCGATTCCGGAGGAAGATGTCGATGGCTGAAGATGCAATTGAAAAAGTCGCTCCAGAAAAGCCCGAAAAGAAGACGATTCTTGATGTGCTCAAGGAGTGGTCCCTGGCTCGCAAACTGAGCCTGATTGCCGTAACGATGATCAGTGCCTTGCTGTTCGGCGCAATTATCATGCAGTCGCAGGTCGCCGACTATAGCCTGTTATTCGCCAATCTGCCGAGCCGTGATGCCGCTTCGGTGGTTGAATGGTTGAAGGATCGTAAGATCCCCTACCGGCTTACGGATGGCGGCAAGGACATTCTGATTCCGGCTGACAAGGTTTACGAGGCACGTATCGAACTGGCCGGTTCCGGGCTGGCTGAAGGGGGCGTTGGTTTCGAGATTTTTGACAAGCAGAGTTTCGGCATGACCGACTTTACCCAGAAGATCAATTATCTTCGGGCCCTGCAGGGCGAACTGATGCGCACCATCAGCTCGCTGGCTCCGGTTGAGGGCGCCCGCGTCCATCTGGCGCTGCCGGAAAAACGCCTGTTTCGCGAACAGCAGCAGCAGGCGACCGCCTCGGTAATTATCAAGCTCACCTCCGGACGTTCACTGAAAGAATCGCAGCTGCAGGGGATCGTCCATCTGGTGGCCGGCAGTGTCGAAGGACTTGAGGCGGAGAATGTCACTGTGGTCGATTCAAGCGGCAAGGTGCTGTCGAAAAGTCGTTCCGATGGAATTGCCGGACCGATGACGCCGGGAATGCTGGGGTACCAGCTCACCGTGGAGCGTCGTTTGGAAACCCGTGCTCAGTCTCTGCTTGACCGGGCATTGGGTGCGGGTAATTCGCTGGTTCGGGTCAACGCCGAGGTCGATTTCGATCAACGTGAGCGGGTTGAAGAAGCGATCGATCCCAAAGGTTCCGTTGTGGTCAGTGAGCGCACCACCAGTGAAAAGGGGAGTGCTGAAATCTCCGGTGGGGTGCCCGGGGTGGTTTCCAACCTGCAATCCGGTGGCGCGAATACTGCGTTAATGACCAGCACGCCTTCAAGTCGGACCGAAGAAGTGATCAACTATGAAATGAGCAAGGTTGTCAGCAAGACCGTGCAATCGGTGGGAACCCTGAAAAACCTGTCGGTATCGGTACTGATAGCCGATAAACTGCTTCCGGGTGCTGAAGGTACGGACCCGATCCCGACTCCGCGCAGCGCTGAAGAGCTCAAGGAAATCGAGCAGATGGTGCGGACCGCCCTGGGGATCAACGATACCCGTGGCGATTTGATCTCGGTTATATCCATGCCGTTTGAAACCGGTTTTGATAGTGAACCGCTGCCGTCGCCGTCGCTCATCGACAAGATCTACCCCTTTATGCCGTTGATCAAGTACTTCCTGCTGGGAATTGCCGCCCTGCTGGCCTACCTGCTGTTCCTGCGCCCGCTTCTCAAGGCTCTGCGTGGAGCCTCCGCGGAGACCGCTCCGATGAAGACCGTCGAGGAAATGGAAGCTGAACTGAGGGCCGAGGAAGGTACGCCGCTGCTTGGCGGGCCGAGCGATCCTCTGGCGCAGATCCGCCAAGAGGTTTTAGGTGGGGACATGTTGCCGGTGCAGGTGGTGAAGAACTGGCTGCGGCAGGAACCGGCAGAATCCTGATAACCCTGAATAACCTGATCGGGAGCGATCCGTGATAAAAGCGAAACACCTGTCCGGAGCCAAAAAAGCGGCCATGCTGCTGCTCTGTTTGGGCGAAGAGGCAACAGCGAAGATTTTTGAAGCGCTGGATGATAGTGAGGTTCGGGAAATCAGCCGCTGCATGATGGATATTGAGCATGTCGATCCGCAGCTGGCCCGGGAGGTCCTTGAGGAGTTCAAGGAAGCGCGTGGGGGTGATATCGGGGTCTACGTCCAGGGTGAAGAATTCGCCAAGCACGCCATTCTGGGTGGGTCAGATAGCGATCGTGCCCAGTATCTGCTCGATCAGGTTTCAGCCGGTATCGAAGGACGTCCGCTGGAAACCATCTCGAAGATGCATCCGCGGATGGTGGCCGGTTTGCTGGAAAATGAACATCTGCAGACCGTTGCCTTGATCCTCTCCACCCAGAAAGAGGACCATACCAGCCGTATTCTTGCCGAGTTGCCCGACGATAAGCGCGGCGAGATCATGTATCGTATCGCCAAGATCGACAATGTTGCTCCGGAGGTGATCAGCCAGATTGAGGAGGCCTTGCAGCGCGAGGTCGGCGCGGTCGTCGGCAGGGATCGCAAGCAGGTTGGCGGGGTCGAGAAAGTCGTCGAAATCCTCGGCAAGATGGACAAGGGCGCCGATCAGGTGATTCTCACCAGTATCGAAGCGGTTGACCCCGATATGGCGGAAGAGATTCGCCGGATGATGTTCACCTTCGAGGATCTGGCAGGTATCGATAACCGCGGCATGCAGGCGGTCCTGCGCGAGGTCAGCACCGATATGCTGACCCTGGCACTGAAAACCGCTTCCGATGCCATCAAACAGAAAATCTTCGAAAACATCTCCCAGCGTGCAGCAGATATGATCATCGAAGATCTGGAAGCCATGGGGCCGCGAAAACTCTCTGAGGTTGAAGTGATGCAGATGGAGGTCGTCAAGGTCGCTCTCAAGCTTGAAGAAGATGGAACGATTGTCATTCCGGGCCGTGGTGGAGGTGGTGATGAGCTTGTCTAAAATTTATCGTGGCGTCGAAGCCGACGACTTAAAAGAATTCCAGTTCCGCTCTTTTGGCGAAGCCGAGCCTTTGTCGACACCGGATGCCGAGGGCCTTGACCGGCCGAGTTTTGATGAGCCGAGCATCCCGGTCGCGATGACACCGTCTGTCCCGGGAGCAGCGTCCGTGGCCCGGCAGCTTGAGGAGGCTTATGGCCGTGGCCGGCAGGAAGGGTTGGCGGCTGCCGAACAACGCCTTGAGTCGGCAACGCAGGCCCTGACCCAGACACTGGAAGACGTCAGCCGGCTACGTGATTCATTGGCCCGGTCCGGCAGCCAGGACATGTTGCGCCTGGTGATGGCGGTTGCCGAACAGGTGATTCAACGCAGCATTGAAGTTGATCCGAATGTTGTCCTGTCGATTATTGAGAATGCCCTGCAAGTCTCGGTACGTTCCGACAGCTATCGAATTTGTATCAACCCAGTGGATCTGGATGGTGTCATCAAGCAGAAACCACTTTTCCTGGCCAGTATCAGCGGGTTGAAAAATATCAGTTTTGAGGCCGATGCCGCTATTTCTCCCGGCGGTTGCCGGGTCGATTCCGAACTGGGGGATGTCGATGCCACCATCGAGACCCAGCTTGAGAGTATCCGGCAGGCTCTCAATGAAGCGATAACGGAAGATTAATGCAGGATCTGGTCGCACGCATCAAAGCGGTGAATCCGCTCAAGGTCAGTGGCAAAGTGACCCAGATTGTCGGCCTGGTCGTCGAAGGCTACTGCCCGACTGCGACCGTCGGTACCCTGTGTCAGATGATCCCCTTGGGCGGAGGGGCGCCGGTTCCTGCTGAAGTGGTCGGTTTCAAGGATTCCCGCGCCCTGTTGATGCCGCTCGGAGAACTTCGTGGCTTGGGTCCGGGCAGCCTGATCCAGGTGGTGCGCAACAGTGCCACCCTGCCGGTCGGGAATCAATTGCTCGGCCGGGTGATCGATGCTCTCGGTCTGCCGCTTGATGAACAGCCGCTGGCCCCCTGTGAAGAGGAATTTCCCCTCTATGCCCTGCCGGCCAGTCCGATGGCCCGTAGACAGATTACCCAACCTCTCGATCTGGGGGTACGGGCGATCAATGGGCTGCTGACCTGCGGAACCGGACAACGGATGGGCATTATGGCCGGATCCGGGGTCGGCAAAAGTGTTCTGCTCGGCATGCTGGCCAAGCATACCCGTGCCGATGTCAACGTCATTGCCTTGATTGGTGAGCGGGGTCGCGAGGTGCGCGAGTTTATCGAGCGGGACTTGGGCCCCGAGGGGCTGGCCCGTTCGGTGGTGGTGACAGCGACCTCCGATGTTTCGCCGCTGTTGCGCATGCGTGGTGCTTTTGTGGCGACGACCATTGCTGAGTATTTCTGTGCCCAGGGAAAAAATGTCTTGCTGCTGATGGATTCGGTGACCCGCTTTGCTATGGCAATGCGCGAGGTCGGGTTGGCCATCGGTGAACCACCGACCACCAAAGGCTATACCCCGTCGGTTTTTGCCACCCTGCCGAAACTGCTGGAGCGAGCCGGAAATTTCACCGGTAAGGGAAGTATCACCGGGCTTTACACGGTTTTGGTCGAAGGGGATGACATGAATGAGCCGGTGGCTGATGCGGTCCGCTCGATTCTCGACGGGCATATCGTTTTGTCCCGCGATCTGGCGGCCCGCAACCATTATCCGTCGATCGATATTCTCAATTCGGCCAGTCGGGTCATGCGTGACATTGTCACTCCGGAACATCTTCAGTTAAATGGCCAGATCCGCGAGGTCATGGCAACGTACAAAGAAGCTGAAGATCTGATCAACATCGGGGCCTATGTTGAGGGGAGTAGCGGCAAGATCGATTACGCGATCTCGCGCATTGAAGCGATCCGCGAGTTTTTGTGTCAGGGCATGGACGAAGCCGTTGATCTGGAACAGACGCTTGCCGAGCTGACAACCCTGATTCTGGATCGTCGCCAACAAGCGAGGTGATGCAGATGGCAAAAAAGTTTAAATTGCAATCGGTGCTGAATTATCGCCAGTCGCTTGAGGATCAGGCACAACAGGTTCTGACGACCAGTTTGCAGCGCAGGAGCACGCTTGAAGAAGCGTTGGAACAGCAGCAAAACGCTTTGCAGCAGCATGATGCCGAACTGAAACGGCGTCAGCAGGAAGGTTTGACAATCGCCGAAATAGATCTGTTTGAGTCGCAGATTCGGCATTGTCGCCGCATGAGTGCAGATTTGCAGCAGCAGTTGCAGCACTTGGAGCGGCAGATCGTCTCTGAACGGGAGGAATTACTGAGTTGTGCTCGGGATCGACAGGTGATGGAGAAATTGAAAGAGAAACAGGACGTTGAATATCGCCGGGAGTTGAACCGCCGAGAGCGGTCGATGCTTGATGAAATCAGTCTTCGCAACAAAGGGGATAGGTGATGAAATATCGCGTCGTCCTGATCATTTTGAGCCTGCTGTTTGTTCCGCCGGCACTGCTTGCCCGGGAAATGGCTGACGGGCGGGAGATCACGTCGGTTGAAGAGCGACGGATCCTGGTCTCGATCGAGGAGGGATACGACAAACTGGCGGAACGGGAGGCGGAACTTGACAGCCGGGAAATGCAGCTAAAGACCCTGCAGGATGAAGTCGATAAGAAACTCGCGGCGATGCAGGGATTACGTAAAGAGCTGCTTAAATTGCTGAATCGCAAGCAGGAGGAGGAAGGTCGCCGGGTCAGTGAATTGAGTGGAATCTACGAAAAAATGGAACCGACGAAAGCGGCTCGCCTGATCAGGAATCTGGACAAACAGCTGGCCATAGAGCTGCTGCTCGGCGTGAAAAAGAAAGTGGCCGGAGAAATCCTCAACAATCTTGATCCGAAATTCGCTACAGCGTTAACCAAAGCTTTTGCCGAAATACCGGTGAAAGAGAAATCGGGCAATTAGCCCGGTAACAAAATCCACAGGAAAGGAGGTGAAACAGATGCAAGCATTGTCCATGATCGACATGGGTGCCAAGGCACCCGAAAGTATTGCCCCGGCCAAATCGGCAGAGCCGAAAGGGAAGAAATTCGGCAAGGTGCTGGGGGATCAACATAAGCCTGAGAAACAGCAGGATACGGCAGTGAAGCAACAACCCGCTGAAAAGAAAGCAGTCGCCAATGCGGCCAAGTCAGAGGTGCGACCTGTAGAGAAGCAGGGTGCTGACAAGCCGGTGGCTGAAGCAAAAACTCAAACTCAGGAAACTGTGGATGTGAACGCAGAACCGAAGGTTCAGCATGCCGTTGTCAATCTACTCAAAGCTCTGACTGATGTTGTCGTACCTCAGGCGAAGGGTCTGGAAATCGGCAAAATCGAAGCTGCTGAAGAGCTCGGCTCAATGGAAGACCTGTTGACCGACTTGGTGCAGCAACTCGATACTACTGATTTACAGGGTGAGCAGGTTCTGGCAGGGATTGATCTGTCAGCATTGGTGGAACAGTTGCAAATGATCACCGAAGAGGGTGGTGAAGAGCGGCTGGCCGAACTTGTTGTCCAGCTTGAGGAACAACTGGCTGAAGGTACTGGTTTGTCGGCAAACGCTGAATCGGTGGCAAATCTGGCCAAGGCCCGGCAACTTCTGCAAAAAACGATCGACTCGGTTGCTGCGCAGAAAACGGCAATTTCGCAGGAAGAGGTTGTCGCTGAAGAACAAGCCGTGGAGCCGGAGCTTTTGCTGACGGAAGAGGTTGTCGAGAAGATCGATCCTCGTTTTGCCGGATTGCTTAAACCGCGTCTGGAAAATCGTCCACAACAACCAGCGCAATCCTTGCGCGAGCAGGTCCAGGGAAGGAATGCCGGAATGGATTCCGCACAGGCGAATCAGGCAGCTGAAGCTATCCAGCAGTCAGTGGAGACAAATCCTCAACAGGCCAAGGGTGCTGAATTCGCGGAAATTCTCGGAACCAACCCCAAACAGGCAATGGAGAGCCTGGTTCAGCAGGTTCAGGGAAGTATTCAGCAACAAGGACCTGTGCAGAATCCGGGATTGACCAGCGCAAAACTGATGCCGGAAACCCCGATGGTGCAATTGCCGAGCGGGCAACAGGTGGCTGAAAGTCAGATTTTTGACCAGGTGGTCGCCCGGATGTCCGGGAGTTTCAACGGTCAATCGGGACGGATGGTTCTGCGGCTGCAACCGGCCGAACTCGGTTCACTGAAACTTGAGCTGATGGTTGAAGGCGACCGTGTCCGTGTCAATCTTCAGGCGCAGAGTCTGCAGGTTCAGGAAGTCCTGGAGCGGAATTTTTCGCAACTGCGCAATGCCCTGGCTGAACAGGGTCTGAAAATCGATCAGTTCCAGGTCAACGTCGACCGGAATCATGACCAGCAGAATCAATTCGACCAGCTGGCCCGGCAGCAGCATTCAGGCAGGCAACAGCCGCGTTGGAACCAGAGTCAGCAGGAAGAGGAACAGATCATCCCCCTTGCCCACCTGATGCAGAACGGTGGCGGAGGCATCAGTCTCCACGTTTAAAAAATAGGGAAAGGAGGTAGCTCGCAGATGACAGCAATTAGTGGAATCAATTCCGAATATACCGCTCCACTGGAAAAATTGGAAGCCAAGGATGAGGTGATGGGGAAGGATGCCTTTCTCATGCTGCTGGTCGCCCAGTTGCAAAACCAGGATCCGATGAATCCGCAGGATGCCACGGAGTTCACTTCGCAGTTGGCGCAGTTCAGTCAGTTGGAACAGCTGGCCAATGCCAATGAGAGTCTGAAAGGTCTCGCCGCGATGAGCAGTGAAATGGAACGGATGTCGGCGCTCGGGTTGATCGGGCAGGACGTTGTTGCCCAGACCGAGCAATTCCATTTCAGTGGTGAAGCGATGCAACTCGGTTATCGTCTCGAAACTCCGGCGGACGATGTCAAACTGTATATCTTGAGTGAAACCGGATCAACTTTGACGACCATTTCAGCTCGGGAAACCGATCCTGGTGAGTATTTTATCGATTGGGATGGCTACAGTGATTTCGGCATGCCGCTCGAACCTGGTGACTATTCGCTGGTCATCAAAGCGGTTGATGCAGAGAACAAACCTATTCAGACCGATAGCTTGATCAAAGGCCGAGTCGAAGCGGTTGATATGACCGGGATCAGTGCTCGGCTGGAAACCAGTTCCGGAATTTTTGCCATGGACAAGATAGAAAAAGCTGGAATGGCGCTATGACCGATCGGATCACCATCATCCCGCAACCGATCACCCCGGTTCGGCCACCAGTCCCGGCTCGGAAACAACCGGCCCCGGCATCTGGTGTCGGCAGCTTCGATCAAGTACTACGTCAACAGATCGACCAGGGTGGCGTCAAGTTTTCCAGGCATGCGGTCGATCGGATGAACAGCCGGGGTATTCAGTTCAACCCCAATCAGCTGCAGCGGCTGGAAACAGCCGTCTCACAAGTGGCAGCCAAGGGGGGGCGCGAGTCCCTGGTGATGCTTGATGACACGGCCCTGGTGGTGAGTGTCAAAAATGATACCGTGGTCACGGTGGTTGATCGGGAACAACTGAAGAATAACGTCTTCACCAATATTGACAGTGCAGTAATTGCCTAACCGAACCGGTCCTCTTCGAGGAGGTTCGCGAGCCGCCGACTGATTGACGCGGCTCAAACCTAAAGGAGTGACAAAATGGGTATATCCAGTTCTCTGTACAGTGGCGTCAGTGGGCTCAATGCCAACGGTAACGCGATGAGCGTTATCGGTAACAATATTGCCAACGCCAATACCGTCGGGTTCAAATCGAGTCGGGCCATTTTCAGCGACCTGCTTTCCAGCCAGATCTCCGGATCCGGTGGTATCTCCCAGGTCGGTCGCGGGGTCGGTCTGTCGATCGTCGATAATATCTTCAGCCAGGGGACCTTTGAAAATACCGAAACCAATACCGATCTGGCAGTCGAGGGTACCGGTTTCTTTATCGTCAGTGATCCGTCAACGGGGAACGCAGTGAACAATTATTCCCGTGCAGGAGCATTCCGTTTTGATGCTGAAGGTTTTCTGACCAATCCTGAAGGGTTCAATCTCATGGGGTTCCAGCTGGATGAGAATGGGAATACCGTGGGCGATTTGACCCCTGTTTGGGTCAATACCCAATCATTTACCCCGGCCGGGCCGACAGCCAATGTCGATCTGAACACCAATCTTGATTCTGATTCGCAGACAATCGGTGTTGCCCCGGCCTTTGACCCGTTGAATCCTTCAGTGACTTCCAATTATGCGACCTCAATTCAGGTTTTTGACAGTTTGGGCAGTACCCACTTGATGACGACCTATTTTACCAAGAACGCGGAGCAGAACTGGGAGTGGAATACCGTGGTCGATGGTGAAGAAGTCACCGGCGGCGTCTCCGGTGTTCTGGAAATCGTCGGTAGCGGTACTCTGGAGTTTGATCCCAGCGGGAGTTTGATTCGCATTGATGGGAATGATCTCTATACCATCCCCGGTGATACCAGCAGTGATCCTGTTCTACCGAAACCGGTCGCAACGACAACTCTCGGTGCTTTGGATTGGGTCAACAGCTCAATTCAGACGCAGCAGATTTCCATCGATATGCAGACGACCCAGTATGCCAGTCCTTCGGTCGTTGTTGCCCAGGAGCAGGATGGCTATGGGACAGGCACCTTGGTCAAGCTGAGTGTCGATGAGTCCGGCAATATTATCGGCAACTTCTCCAACGGAACCCCGCGTCAACTGATGCGCCTGGCGTTGGCCAAATTCACCAACCCGAACTCACTCGACAAGGTCGGCAACAATATGTTTGCCCAGAGTAACAATTCCGGCGTGCCGATTGTCGGCACGGTCGGTTCAGGGGTCGGCAGCATCTTCACCAATGCTCTGGAGCTGTCGAATGTTGACCTGGCCCAGGAGTTTGTCAAGATGATCACTACGCAGCGCGGCTTTTCGGCAAACTCGAAAACCATCACAACCACAGATGAGATGCTGGCTGAAGTTATCAACCTGAAACGCTAGGAGGTTGCTGGACTCCTGAAATCGCTCGGTCAAAATGATGACAAATATCTGCCGCCCTTCGAATATCGGGGGGCGGTATTTTTGTATTGCGAGTAAGATTGTTGCTATTTGCTTTTTCAAGTTGTTGAATTTTAAGCATAAAAAAAATAAATGCCGACATCCTTCAGGATGGCGCGTAATTTGCTGTTCCGTTAGGTGGTGCTAAGTTTGATGCACTCGCAAAAAGTCATGAGATGGCTAAGCAAAAATTTCGCCCTACAAGGCCTAGTGGTTTTTCAGGGGTGAAGGCATACATATGGTATGTCGAGGTCCTGAAAAAACGCTGTAACGCAGTAGGTCGGACTTTTTG
>JAUVEB010000095.1 GCA_030595055.1 Desulfuromonadaceae bacterium | reverse complement strand
CAAATTCCCTCTGTGGTC
Organism: Desulfuromonadaceae bacterium; assembly: GCA_030595055.1. Lineage (GTDB taxonomy): Bacteria > Desulfobacterota > Desulfuromonadia > Desulfuromonadales > Geopsychrobacteraceae > Malonomonas. The sequence goes on along the minus strand of JAUVEB010000095.1, from coordinate 8,350 downwards.
CGATCGGCTGCGTTGCAGCGTTTTTTCAAGACCTTGACAGACCGATATGTATGCCTTCTCCCGGGAAAACCACGACGCATTGTCGGTCGAAATTTTTGCTTAATCATCTCATGACTTTTTGCGAACGTATTAAAGAAAGGAATTATCATGAAGAACCCGAGTTCGTTTTTGTCGGCCGTCCTGATAGCTTTTGCCGCGTCGCTTTTCATTGCTGCCGGAGCAGGTGCTTTCGGCATCCCTGATGCGCCGCCTCCGACCCCGGTCAATCCCGCCGATGTGAATACCTCAACATCTACGCCGACATACACGCCTGTTTGCGTGCAATACAAATCGATGACAGTGACCTATGTTTGCGGGACGGAAGAAAAGTGCTACGACCTGGGTAAAGAAAAGATGTGTGTTGAGGTCGAGAAACTCTGCGAGAGGCTCGAAAATGTCTGTGTCCAGTGGCAATAACTCTCTTCCGTGTTGAGTTGGAAAGAACAATTTGAATGACTCGTGCCGGGCCTCGCTGCTACTCAACAGTTGCGAGGCAGGAAAATGAGATTCTATGGAGGTTGTCATTGTGCCTGACACACATCGTATTACTCCAGGTCGAGTTCCGCGAACAGGAGCTTTGCTGGGTATTTTTGTTGTAGTTTTTTTTCTGGCTTTTGGCGGGCTTTTCTATTATCTGGTGGCTCAGGATACCTCTTCCGACGAGACTTCTCTAAGAATACTCCAAGGGGCATTTTTCCTCCTCTGGGCAGTTGTCTGCATCGTTATCCTTGTCAATTTTATACGCATTTATAATGCGTGCGATTCTTCTCCCGACAATCAGTTTGTAAAAATTGACAGTTTGCGCACGTCCGAGGATCAAGGGACGAGCCAGGATTTTAATGCACGGTTGCGCAAACTTGAATCACTGTATCAAGATGAATTGATTACGGAAGCAGAGTACAATGCCAAGCGTTCGGAATTGCTTGCGGAAAAGTGGTGAGCAAAAAGACCTTCGCTGAAGAGTAAAGTAAGCAATGTAACTTTCAGAACGGGTGCTGATGGTTTGGTGCCGCCCATTCCAAGGGCCGCCGATTGAATGAATACATGGCCATCCCCGGGGCTTGATTGTCGCAATCCGGGCGACAGACACCCTTTCCATGGGCATCACCGGCACATCTTGCTGAACAGTTACGAAGCATCAAAGATGGGTGTTTCAGTGTACGAAGTGTTGGTTTTGCCGGTACTGGAGGCGCTATGACCCGAGAAACGACCCGGACCTTTTTGTGGCTATCTGCCATTCTGCTATGTTTGAGCGTTCTGGGGATGTCGCCTTCAGCCGGCTTGCTCACGGCGGTTCTGGCGGGAATCCCGGCCGCCGTCTCTGTTCTCTTCGGAGCGGGACGATTGCGTATCATCGGCGTGCTGTTGCTGATGCTCTCTCTCGCGGCAGTTTACAATCATTATCCTCTCTATAAAGAGCACATGGCTAGATATCTGCAGCACGCAGAGTCTCCTAGGAAGAGCATGTGAAATAAAGAGGATAGAAATATAAGCTTCTCTCATTTTGGAATCGGAGGACATCAAGGTGAAGACTATGGGTGGAATACGAGCATATCGGTTGTTTTTTCTGCTTTTAACCATGATTTTACTGCTTCCTGTTGCTTCCACTGCCGACATGGGCATGATCCAGGCCTCTGAGGCAAGGGTCACTGAAGAAGCGCAGAAAGCCATTATTCTACACAACGGTCAGGAGCAGGTTCTGATTCTCGGCACAGTATTAAAGGCGGACAGGAACACCCCGATCATCAGGTTTATCCCCTTCCCGTCCGAGCCGCAGGTCAGCCTTGCAGAGGGTGACCCCTTTCTGGCTGTTTCCGAATTGCTGCAAAAGCATAAACTCGTCTTTCTGCAATACACAAAGTCTGGTTCACCAACCGCATCACCCGTTGAAATAAGCTTTAACGCCAAGATCGGCGCTCACGATGTCACAATAATAAAAATAAATGAAATCATTCAGTTCCGGGACTGGGTCAATGAATTCTTCAAGAAAAGGGGCCTGCCGGCTAAAGAAGAATATCCTGAGGTTGAGTCGATCGCTGCTGATTATGTGAGCAGAGGAATAAGATATTTTGTCTTTGACTTTGTTGAACTGACCACTGAGACGCAATCGGTGGAGCCGCTCATCTACAGGTTTGACAGCAAAGATATCTACTATCCTCTCAAGACTTCCAACAGCTTTGGCGGCGAGGGCGGCATTGATTTAATCTTTATCGGTCCCGGCACATTGTGCCCCACGCCTCCCGCGCCCTACGACTCATGCTTCCACCTCTTCGGTGAATCTAAGTTTTTCAATGTCAGCACCTCGGCAGAAATTCAGCAAATGGAAGCCCGCAAGATCTATCCCGCGGCAGAAGAGTTTTTCGGCGCCGACAACGCCATTTTCATGCAGCTGCTTTCTTATTATGGCCGCTATGAATTCGAGGATGACATCTTCTTTGATCCGTCAAAGCTGCTGCCATATGCATTCAAGCATGTCGAAAAACAGGACCCCCCCTGGAGATTTTTTGCGGCAGAACTGCTTAAAGAGATCAGGGGCAAATGCGATCTCAAGCCGGAACCGGGGCCGTGCAAGGCCTTTTTCGAGAAATACTATTTTGATCCGGAGAGCAGAACCTGCCGGAAGTTTATCTGGGGCGGCTGCGACGGGCTCGTGCCCTTTGAAACAATGGAAGAGTGCGCAGCAGCCTGTACGGAAAAATAAATTGCCGACTAAAAAATAAAGGCGGGATGAAGGTCAGGTAGGCTCGCAATAGTGGATACCCTGAGAGGGATAATCGTGGCCCGCTTTTTTGTCAGCCCACGCAGAATTTACAGAAACGATGATGCACTACCGTCGTTAAAAACCGGATACAGCAGGAGATGGGGAAAATGGTAATGCGAATAATGATAGGAACCCTTGTTTTGTTGTTGATATATGCCTGTCCGGCCCTTGGCGATATGGGGCGAATTACCACATCTGAGGCGACCGTCCATGAGAATTCTCAAAAAGCAATCATAATCCATAACCTTGATGAAGAGATCCTGATACTGGGAACCGATCTTATCTCTGATCGGAATACGAAGATTCTCCGATTCATCCCCTTTCCTTCAGAGCCGAAGGTGAGTCTTGCCCAGGGTGACCCTTTTGAACAAGTATCTGAGCTTATCAGGAAATACGAACTGACGTTCCTTTCAAGGGAGACAAAGGGGAGAACATCGTCGGCTGCTTCTGTAGAGATCCGGTTCAACGCACGGCTTGGGGCACACGATGTCACTGTGGTCAAGATTAACGAGATAGGGGAGTTCAGGCGATGGGTGGAGGAATTTCTTGCGAGTAAAGGTCTGACCCCGGGTGAAGACTATCGGGACGTAGAAGAAGTTGCATCGGACTATGTACAAAGAGACTTCAAGTACTTTGTTTTTGACCTCGTAGAGGTTAAACCGGAAATACATTTTACGGAGCCCATTGTATACAGGTTCAAAAGCAAGGAGCTCTTCTATCCCCTCAAGACATCCAATACCTTCAGTGGTGAAGGAGGGATCGACCTGATCATTATCAGTCCCGTCACCTTATGCGACCCCCTGCATAGTGAATCCCTTCCACTTACTGAGGAAGCGTCAATTTATATAAAATCCCTTACCGAGGAGGAGACATTTATCAGAAAAGTCCTTGGTAGCGCTGTGCAGGCGAGCACATCAGCGCAGGTTTCCAAGGCAGACTTGAAGGATATCGATCCCCGGGCTGAGAAATTCTTTCAAGAAAACGAGCCGGTATTCATACAGCTCATCCGCTATTGGGGAAAATACGGTTTCGATGATGATATCCTCATTGATATTTCTCAGGCTCCTCGGGAAATTATCGATGAGTGGAATGCCGGTGACAGCCTTCCTTTTGATTATAAGGAGTTAAGGGAGTTGCTGAAATCTACGAAAACCAAGCCGGCTGCGGTTGTGGATAAAAAAGAGGATGCCGACCTGATACTTAAAAAAGCATGTCTGAAGGCAACCCTGGCCGCCATAAAAATGGAGAGAGAACGGTTTGAACAGAGGCTCAAGGTTGCCAAGGAAGGGCCGGGTGATCCTCAAAACATTCCTGACTTTGAGAAGCGAATCGAAGAGCTCGATGCCGAATATGGGAAATATGAAAAGATGGGTCCAGCCCATTGCGCCGTGCCCGAGAAGAAGACCGTCAAGGTGAAGGTTACTCACGCATATCAGGAAGGCTCCATCCTTGAGCTAAAACAGATGTCGCGCTCCGGCCCCTTCTACCACGTGGCGGGAATAGAGGGAAATGACTACGAATTGCTGAAACCTGACAAGACGTATCGAATGACGATATACATGGTTTATCCGAGGGATTACCCGTTTACGAGCCATTATGTTTATATTGAGGACTTCAAATAAGAGAGAAAAACGGAAAACGGGGCACTTAAATTTGAGTGTTCCCAACTCCGGCACGGGAGGAACCCCATGAAAAAAAACGGTGTCATGCTGCTGATGTTTTATTGTTTCTCAAGCTTATTCCTGTTGATGGCGGGAACGACCCAGGCCGGTATCGCCGGGAAGGACCCTGCTTGTGTCGGGAGCTGTGGTGCCGAGCTGGCAAGCTGTCTGAGTCCATGCCGTTCAGGGAGAAACTGTACAACGGAGTGTTTGGCGGATCCCGCCAACTATGCTTCCTGTGTAAGTCTTTGCCAGGACGAGATTCAACTCTGTGAAGGCTTGTGCCAAGAGTACAATAACAGCTGCATCGACAGTTGTCCGGAAATGCCGCAGAGCGACAGCAAATAATCCCTTTTAGAAAATATGGGGAGATGTTTCGGGTGGGAAAACAAAAAAGGGAGTTCACGACGACGTGAACTCCCGGTCTTTTTTTGGTTGCGGGAGAAGGATTTGAACCTCCGACCTTCGGGTTATGAGCCCGACGAGCTACCAGACTGCTCCATCCCGCGACAACGGCTGCCGACACTAGCGAAAAATTAACCTCAGGTCAACATGTTTTTTGCGCCGATTCTTTTGTCGAGTTGTTGTGCTGTGTCTGTGGATGGTGTAGAAACTTGTCGTGCGGCTTCTCCAGAAAATTTGTAACAATTCAGCACAGTACAAAAAACAGTCATTCCGGCAGGATTTTAGCCGGAATCCAGAGTTTAGAAAATCGAAAGACTGGATCCCCGATAGCAGCACTTAAGGGATGACAGGCGTTTTTTCTCCTGATCTGATAATGCTAAATAATTACCGAAAATTTTTACCGGGAATAATTTGTGATACAGGCAACGATTGAACTTGATAAGGCGATGCAACTGCGCAGCAAAGGGGCGTTGCTGGTCGATGTGCGGACTCCGGCCGAGTTTGCAGAGACGACCATTCCCGGCGCGGTCAATGTTCCGCTCTTCAGTAATGAAGAGCGTGCTCGGGTGGGGACCCTTTACAAGCAGCAGGGCAAAATGGCGGCGCGTAAGCTCGGCATCGAACTGGTGGCGCCGAAAATCCCCAGGTTGTTGGAGCAGATAGAAACAGCGCGACAAGGATGCCGCGGCCCGGTGGTTGTTTTTTGCTGGCGTGGCGGGATGCGTTCGTTGGCGATGACCTCTTTTCTGAACCTGGCGGGAATCTACGCCCGGCAACTGGTCGGTGGGCATAAAGGGTTCCGGTGCCTGGTCAGGACTTTTTTCGAGCAGCAGCAGTGGCCGCCGATCTATGTTCTGCGCGGGCTGACCGGGGTCGGCAAGACCCTGGTGCTCCATCGATTGACCGAGCAGGGTTACCCGGTGGTTGATCTGGAAGGTCTGGCCAATCATCGGGGGAGTGCCTTCGGCGGGCTCGGTTTACCATCGCAACCGAGCCAGAAGAGGTTCGAAGCATTGCTCTGGGAACGTTTGCAGGAATTGGTGGATGCTGAATATCTGGTCACTGAAGGGGAAAGTCTGCACATCGGTCGGTTGTTGGTCCCGAAAGCTTTTCATCAGGCGATGCAGACGCAGACCAGCCTCTGGCTGTCGGCCTCTTTGGAATTCCGTACCCGTATTATCCTCGAAGATTATCCCGTTCTGGATCAACTTCGCGACCAGTTTGAGCGACCGATCTGTGCCCTTAAAGAGAAACTCGGCAGAAAAAGAATGGAGGAGTTTCTTGCTCTGTTGCAGCAAGGAGAGTGGGAAAAACTGGTTCGTGAGCTGATGATTCACTATTATGATCCACTCTACCTGCACACCTTGCCGGAAAAGCGGGTCGAAATCGATTTGGAACCTTTTGACGCCGGTGTCGCCCGGGTTGCCGCCGCGTTGGATCGCCTGGTTTCCGGATAGAATTTTTGCCGACGATAGAGTTTATCCCAGTTGACATCCGGCGTTCTGAAGAGCTGCAAAGAGAACAGTCGTCCGCTATCATTCAGTTTGGCCTTTTATCATTCCGGATCGGGATGATTGGCGGCGAGCTGATAACCGGTTGAAAGGACAAGAGATGATCCTGAAAATTTTTAAGGGAGAGCTTCTGAAGCAGAAAACTCCCTGTTTGGTCTTGGGGGTGCTGGAAGGAAAACTGCAGGACTCTTTACTGTCGGTGCTGGATAAAGAGCTCGGCGGAACTTTCCGCGTAGCGGTTCACAGCCATGAATTTACTGCCCGCAAGGGGCAGACACTGCTGTTGCACAGCGGTCAGGGACTGGGGGTTAAAAGAGTTTTATTCTGTGGTCTGGGGAAAGAAAAAGACCTCAGTTTGCACCGCCTGCGGCAGACCGCGAGCAGCGTTTCGCGATTGCTGGCGGAGAAGCAGTTGGCGAATTTTCTGTTGGCACTGCCGCAGGTCCCGGTGAAGAAAAGCAGTCTGGCTGAGCGGGTGCAGGCGGTGGCCGAAGGGGTTCATCTGGCCAATTACCGTTATCATCGTTATCTCGGGGAGAAGCCGGCGGGGCAACCGGTCGCTCTGGACAAGATCGGCCTGTTGATTGCGGCAAAAGACTCGTCTGCTGAGGCTGAGGAGGCTGTTGCCGCCGCCGCGGCGATCGCGGCCGGAGTCTGTTTTGCCCGTGACCTGGTGAACGCTCCGGGAAATCTGAAATCGCCGGAATACCTGGCCATGCAGGCGGTGGCGATGGCCGAGCGGGTCGGTATCAGCGCCAAGCTGCTCAATCGGGATGCGCTTGAACGACAAGGGTTCGGGGCCATGCTCGGGGTTGCCCAAGGCAGTGAGCGCGATCCTTATCTGATCGTTCTGGAGTATCGCGGCGCCGGCGAAGAGCAGAAGCCGATCGCTCTGGTCGGTAAAGGGGTAGTGTTTGACGCCGGCGGGATTTCTTTAAAACCGGCGGAAAAGATGGATGAGATGAAGATGGATATGGCCGGTGCTGCCGCAGTTCTCGGGGCGATGCAGGCTGCGGCTGACCTGCAATTACCGGTTAACCTGGTGGCGGTGGTTCCGGCAGTTGAAAATATGCCGTCCGGCACGGCCCTCCGCCCCGGTGATATCCTCAGATCCCTTTCCGGGAAGACGATCGAGGTTCTTAATACCGATGCCGAGGGGCGACTGATTCTCGCCGACGCGCTCACTTATGTCGGTCGTTATCAGCCACGGGTGGTCATCGACCTGGCAACCCTCACCGGGGCCTGCATCATCGCCCTGGGCAATCACGCGGCAGCTGTGCTCGGCAACCATGACGGGTTGATCCGGCAGTTGCTCAAGGCCGGTGAGCGCAGTGGCGAGAAACTCTGGCAATTGCCGCTCTGGGAAGAGTATGCCGCGCAGATCAAGGGCGATTTCGCCGATATCAAAAATACCGGTGGCCGTCCGGCCGGGACGATCACCGCCGCGGCGTTTCTGCAGAAGTTCGCCGACAAGTACACCTGGGCCCACCTGGATATCGCCGGGATGGCTTGGGAGGAGCGTGGACGCGCCGGCCAGCCGAAAGGGGGTACCGGCTTCGGGGTTCGGGTCCTGATCGAGTATCTGCGCGGGGGAGCGAAACAGGCAGATTCAGGAAAGTAGACCATTGAACGCCGACCCGGTTTCAGCGTCGGCGTTCAATAGCTATTATTTCGTGCTGACCCGTTTCAACCAGCCGCGGGCGTATTTCTCCTGGGTCGGACTTTTGCGCATGTATGCTATGTAATGCATCCCCTGCAGGATATTCATGATCTTTAACAGGTGCTCCGGCGGATCTTTTTCCAGATAGCTGCTCAGGGCGCGGAGGGTGCCTGCTCCCAACTTACCGTCTTCAAGGATATCCTTGAAGCTTTTCTGGTTGCGGTTCAGCAGATTCAGACCTTCCTGCAGAAAACGGGCGGCGCGATGCACGCCCATGTTGACGCCGGTATCGAACAGTTCTTCGGCCAACGCC
>JAUVEB010000055.1 GCA_030595055.1 Desulfuromonadaceae bacterium | reverse complement strand
TTCAAAGAAAATGACGCCGGCTGTCGGTCCGGGAACCGACGGTCTCGGTTGAAAAAGGGATGAGAATCAGTAACAGTCGTTGCCGGTCGTTGGTTTTTGGCAATATGCTGAACAGTTACAAAAAGAAGTTCCCGGGAGGCTGTCCGAGAATACAAGAACCTACTGCGAAACCGTCTGATCGGTTCATATTTCCGTATGTTTTCGGCAAATAGCGGTGCTATTCGCTCTCAAACCTACGAAAATCTGCCCTCGAACAGCCACTTTCTCGCTATGGTTCGTATTCTCGGACAGCCTCCTAGCTGTGGACCTTCTCAAGGAGCGCGGTTTGTTCGCGCAGCTGGGCTTCCAATACTGATTCCACACAGCCGAAAAAGTTAAGGATGCAGTGCATCCGTAGCCGGTAGAAAACCTGGTTGCCGCGTTTGTCATCGACGACGAGTCCAGCCTGTCTCAGCACCGAGAGATGTTTGGAGACGGTTGAGACATCGGCTCCGATCATTTCAGTCAGTTCGCAGACGCAACGCTCCGCTTTTTCCAGTTCTTCAATAATAAACAACCGACTGGGGTGGGCCAGCGCCTTCAGGACTTTTGCCCGTGCCTCAAGGTGTTTTTTCCGCTTTGAATACATAATGATTTCCTTTTGCTATTTGGCAATATAGCCAACAAGCAAATATGTTGTCAAGTGGGCTGAACTGTTTTTGTAACTGTTCAGCAAAATGTGCTGGTGATGCCCATGGAAAGGGTGTCTGTCGCCCGGATGGCGACAGTCAAGCCCCAGGGATGGGTTCATGCGGCCCTTGGAATGGGCGGCACCAGACCATCAGCACCCGTTCTGAATAGTTACTTGTGTTTTTTTCAGTGGGGACTTGACACCGGTTATCGTAGCAAGTATCTTCTTACTTAAGAAAAGTTCTTACTTGTGGTTTGCGGTTTAAATTATATGAATCATTCCAGCAAAGAACAGATGAGTATTTTTGAGGATGCCTGTCGCCAAGCGGGTCTGCGCTTAACACCGCAACGGCTGGAGATATTTCAGGAGTTGGCCAAGGCCTGCGATCACCCGACGGCTGAACTGCTGCATCAGCGTCTGCGGAAGAAGATGCCGACCCTGTCCTTGGATACGGTCTATCGCACTCTGGCGACTTTTGCTGAACATGGTTTGATCAACAAGGTCGAAACAGTTGAAAGTCAGGCCCATTTTGAGGTTGCTGATGTGCTTCATCATCATTTGATCTGCCGGGAGTGTAAAGAGATTATCGATTTTCAATGGCAATATATCGATAATGCTTCATTGCCGGAAGAAGTTCGTACCTGGGGACGGATCGATCGAAAAAATGTTATTGTTTACGGGATCTGCCATAAGTGTTTACAGTGATTTTTTCTTTCACTGCTTTTTTTTGCAGAATAGATAGGAATTATTACTAGATAGTATGGATAACATGGAGCCCTTGTCATGGCTGTTATTTGCGCTATTAATTAAAGCTGCTGTACATGGATGGCGTTGAATATTGAAGTGTCAAAACCATAGAGGAGGAAAAGCATGAAGAAAAAGCTGACGACGAATGCCGGGGCACCGGTGGTTGATAACAATAATATCATCACTGCCGGACCTCGCGGGCCGCTGTTGATGCAGGATGTCTGGTTTCAGGAGAAGCTTGCCAGTTTCGATCGCGAGGTCATTCCCGAGCGACGTATGCATGCGAAAGGGTCGGGAGCTTTTGGAGCCTTTACTGTTACCCACGATATCAGCGGATACACAAAGGCGAAGATCTTTTCTGAGATCGGAAAAAAGACCGAGATGTTCGTGCGTTTTTCTACGGTCGCCGGTGAACGTGGTGCGGCCGATGCCGAGCGCGATATCCGCGGTTTTGCGATGAAGTTTTATACCGAAGAGGGGAACTGGGATCTGGTCGGAAACAACACACCGGTCTTCTTTTTGAAAGATCCTTTGAAATTCCCCGATCTGAACCATGCTGTCAAGCGCGATCCAAGAACCAATTTACGCAGTGCCAAAAATAACTGGGATTTCTGGACTTTGCTTCCTGAGGCATTGCATCAGGTGACCATTACCATGAGCGACCGGGGAATTCCGCTCTCCTACCGGCACATGAACGGTTACGGCAGCCATACCTACAGTTTGATCAGTGCTGATAACAAACGCTACTGGGTCAAATTCCATTTCAAAACTCAGCAGGGGATCAAGTGTCTGAGTGACGAGGAAGCGGAAAAGTTGGTCGGTCAATGTCGTGAAAGTCATCAACGTGACCTGTACGATAGTATCGAGGCCGGTGATTTCCCACGCTGGAACATGCAGATTCAGATTATGCCGGAAGAGGCTGCTGCCAAATGCCCCTTCAACCCCTTCGATTTAACCAAAGTCTGGTCGCATGCCGACTATCCGATGATTGATGTCGGTGTCATGGAGTTGAATCGTAACCCGGAGAACTATTTTGCCGATGTCGAGCAGGCCGCGTTTAATCCGATCAATATTGTCCCCGGTCTCGGCTTCTCGCCGGATAAAATGTTGCAGGGTCGGCTGTTTTCTTACGGCGATGCCCAGCGTTATCGCCTGGGTGTCAACCATCATCTGATCCCGGTCAACAAGCCGCGTTGTCCATTCCACAGCTTCCATCGTGACGGTGCGATGCGGGTTGACGGGAACCATGGCAGTACTCTGGGTTATGAGCCGAACAGCTACGGCGAATGGCAGGAACAGCGCGATTTCTCTGAGCCGCCTTTGATTCTGGACGGCGCTGCCGATCATTGGAACCATCGCGAAGATAATGATGATTATTACAGTCAGGTCGGAGACCTGTTTCGCCTGATGAATGCTGAACAACAGCAGTTGTTGTTCGGTAATACGGCTCGTGCCATGGGTGATGCGCCTCAAAAAATCAAAGTTCGTCATTCCGGTAACTGTTACAAAGCGGATCCCGCTTATGGCGAGGGCGTTGCAAAAGCGCTGGATATCCCATTGAACGAAATTGAAAAATAGGTTTAACTGGGCAAGAATTAACGAGAAAAAATCAGCTGGAAAATCTTTATCACATCAACAAATAAGGAGGAAGAGTATGCCGCCAAGTGTCAAAGGAACCGAAACCGAGAAGAATTTGTTGAAATCTTTTGCCGGTGAGAGCCAGGCAAGAACCCGTTATACTTACTTTGCCGGCATCGCAAAGAAAGAGGGCTATGTGCAGATTGCCGACATTTTCGAGGAAACGGCCAACCAGGAAAAAGAGCATGCCAATCGCTTTTTTAAGTTTCTCGAAGGTGGCGATCTGGAAATTACCGCGACGTACCCGGCCGGGAAAATGGCGACCACTACAGAAAATCTGCTCGCTGCAGCGATGGGTGAAAATGAAGAGCACAGCGAACTTTATCCCGCCTTTGCCGGAGTTGCTCTGAAAGAAGGTTTCCCGGAGATTGCAGCAGCCTGGAAGGCTATTTCTGTTGCAGAAAAACAGCATGAAAAACGCTATCGTGACCTGTTGGCAAATATTGAGAACGGTAGAATTTTCAAGCGTGAGCAGCCGGTCACCTGGCGCTGCCGGAACTGTGGATACCTGCATGTCGGTGAGGAAGCAGTCGAGCAGTGTCCAGCCTGTATCCATCCGCAAGCTCATTTTGAATTGTTGGGAGAAAACTGGTAAGCAGACGGTTGTCAGCAAATTGTAAAGGGACCGACCGGCGAATGCCGGTCGGTCCCTTTGAAGATGAGTCTCTTATGGGATGAAGGTTGGTTTTTACTCGTCCGCTGAAAGTGACTAACTCTTAGCTTGTGTGCATCCGGAAACTCCGGATGCACACGATGAAGTTTTCATATGGGAAACGAGCAATTTTTTTCAAGGTTAAGGAAATCAAGCGGTTGTGCGGAGGCGTGGTTGTCTACGCCGCACAAACAACCGCGCAGATTGACGCAGAGATTGTAAAAAAGGGCCGTTTCCGGATGAAAACTAGCTTGCGGCTGTTGTCAGCTCTTGAGACGAACAGCGTCTTTCCGGACTCTGGTAGCTTTGTTTCTGTCCACGCCCACGAACTTTATCAGAGTTTATATCAATCCAGCTGTCAGCTCTCTTGAATTTCGCGATCTCTCGCGTATCGATCAGATAGGTCAGGTAAAAATCTTTCACTAAATCATGTTTCCCGTCAGGATAAACCACCGAAATCATCATGTCTCTGCTCCCTGGTGTAACAAATAACTGAAAATAACTTATTAAGGTCTGGCGATTCTGCTAGATGTATACATGCAATTTTCTCACCGACTCCCTAAAGCTTTGTTTTATAAATGCTTTGTCTTTTGTTCCGGGGCTGCTGTCGAAAGTTTTTACAGTTTTTTTCGTAAGTACCTTGCGTTTTCAGGGATTGTCAATGAGACAAAAATCAGGGAGTATGCTTCTGTTGCTGATGGCTCTGATTCTCTGCCGCTTGAAATATGTATTGCCAGAGAGATATTTGGTTTTCTTCGTCAAGGTCCGCGAATTTTATACCGAAGCTGTGGACAGGGCTGTGACTGTTTTTTTTCGCCCAGGAGACTGTTCCGTCTATGGAAAATGTCTTGTCTTGTCCTGGTAGGGAAAATTCCAGAGAAATTGGATTGTCAGCTTTGGGACAGGAGTCTTCTTTCGGCATTTCAATACAGGCTCCCTCCATGCTCACATTGAGCAGAAAACCACTGAGGAACTGTCGGCAGTAGAGAAGTCGAATGGGAACGTTCGGTGAGAATTGTACGCGAAAATTGTCTCGCGCTCCGGCCATCACTTCCAGCAGGATGGCAAGAAACCTTTTGATGCTTTTTTTGCTCTCCTCAGAGGTTGTGTGGCTTTTCTCCAGCAGTTTTTTTTCTTTGGCAACCTCATCGACAAGTTTTTTATAGTGAAAGAATCTTTTGAAGAGATCTTCACGATCAAGGGTGAAACCGTTGGCTGAAACAAGGATATTTCCAACGGGAACCACTGCCTGGCAATGGCTGCAGGTGGTTGTTTTGACCTCCGCCAGTAGCCCGGAAACAATAAATTTACTGCATTGAGGGCATTTCATCATCAACATGGGCGTAACTTTCTGAAGATTCTCATAGGATAAAATCCTGTCATCTCCGAGTGCTGCTATCGGGGATCCAGTCTTTCTGTCTTCTAAACTCTGGATTCCGGCTAAAATCCTGCCGGAATGATAGTCTTTTGTACTGTGCTTGAATAGTTACCAATAATTAACTGCTCAAAAGATAGTTTAATGACTACCGTAAATCAATAGAGTCCACGGTTGATAATGCCTGTACTTCTTGAAGTAGCGTTTGATAGGGACGCCAGTTCTCACGCGCGGTTCCCGATCCGTATGCAGGAGGAAGGGTGCAGTGGATCAGGTCATCCAGGAGTGTTTCCAGGTTCGGGATCAGCGCCAGACACTGGCAGGGTCGCTCCTTGAGGGTGAAGGCACAGCCGTCCGGCCGTTGCTCGGCACAACCCTGTTCGGTGGTGCGTGGAGCGGGGATCAGGATCCCGCCGAGATCTCGCAGGGTCAACCGGTGTTTCTCAAGGAGGGCCGAGAACTCGTCAGCCGTGGGTCTTTCTGCTGCAGCAAAAATCGCAAAAAAACGCTGTGGGTCACTCCAGACTCCCGGATGTCCCTGGCAGCAGCGACCCCCGCATTGGCTGCAGAGCTGTATGTCTAACTGTGTTCCTTCCACTATGCGACGACTTCTTTTTTCAGCCGGTTGAATTCCTCGCGGGTGATCAGATCATCCTCCAGCATTTTTGCCAGTTGACTCAACTCTTTTACCGGTGACGACGGTGCCTTCAGTAGACGGATTTCATTGGTTTCATTGACTTCAATCAACCTCGGATGGTTGTCCCTGTGTCCCAATTTCACCGAGGCCATACCGCCGAACAGGCTGATTTCCAGAGTGCGGTCGCGCAGGGTCGGGTCATTCATCAGATCGCTGATTTTACGATTGCTCTCTTTCAGGCGCCGGTAAATCAAGTAGCCGGAAACGCCGACCAGGACCAGTCCGCCGGCGAGGATGAACCACCTGAAATCGTAAATTCCCTTAATCAGGACAACCGCAGCAGCGAGGCCGAGAATCAGTAGAAGGTGCAGCAGCAGCACCAGATAACCGAGAAAAACGCCGTTAAAAATTCCCTTGTTCTGTTCGTTGTTCAGTTTCATCAGTTTATTTTCACCTTTTATTAAGCCACCGCGCAAGGTATCACAAGATCATCCTCAGGTACAAAAAAACCCTCTGCTGCTTGCCGGCAAAATATCCTGCTCTTCCATATCACTTTTTTTCCGAGAGGTTTATGCTGGATTCTCCAGCGCGCTGCAGTTAACATTGCGAGCTGATAATTTTGTCGGTATTTAACCTTTTCTTATAAGGAACTTAAAAATGGAATGTCTCGGCATCGACATTGGTGGCAGCGGCATCAAGGGGGCTATCGTTGATATTGCCGGTGGTCAATTGGTTTCTGAGCGCGTGCGAATCCCGACTCCTGAACCGGCGACTCCGGATGCTGTTACTGAACGGGTGCGTGAACTGGTCACGCAGTTTTCCTGGCAGGGACCGATCGGTTGCGGTTTTCCGGCGGTGATCAGCAATGGGGTCGCGAAGACGGCCGCGAACATTGATGCTGCTTGGATCGGGATTGATGTTGCCGCGACTTTCCAGGAGGCGACCGGTTGTCCTTGTGTGGTTGCCAACGATGCAGATGTCGCCGGGTTGGCAGAAATGCGCTTTGGGGAAGGAATCGGGCGTACCGGTTCGGTATTATTTGTGACCATCGGCACGGGGATCGGTAGCGCCCTGTTTTTTAATGGGCAACTTTATCCTAATACGGAATTTGGGCATTTGCGACTGAAGAACGGTTTGGCGGAACGTTACGCTTCAGCAGCTGTGCGGAAGAAGGAATCCCTGGGATGGAAAGCTTGGAGCAAGCGACTCAACCGTTTTTTTGTTCAGGTTGAGCGAGTTCTGTCACCGGAATTGATCATTATTGGCGGTGGGGTCAGCCGTAAGCACGAAAAATACTTCTCGATGCTTGATGTGCAGGCAGAACTTCTTCCGGCCAAATTACGCAACCGGGCCGGAATTATCGGCGCTGCTTGTTTGGCTGCCGAGCACCTGAATCGCTGATCCGCGATATTTTACATTGACGCTTCCAGTTGTTCTTTCAGTCTGCCGACTTCCTGTAAAATGATCGGCAGGCTGTTTTTCAAACTGTGGTCATCGTTGACTTCGATCAACGGCACAGCGAATTTGCGGCTCCCGGAAATCGGTACCACAGTATCTTCAGTTCCGTGAATAATAACCGTCGGCGGTAGTCCTCGGGCACGAATATCGGCGGCCGCCGGACGCTGGAGGGCCGGTGCGCAGAGCACCATTCCGGCAATCCGCCGTGGAACCGCCTGTTGCAGCAGCAGCGCCATCAGCCCGCCCATGCTCGAACCGATGATCAGAAAATCCCCCTCGATCTCCCTGATGGTTGCCAGGATGATCTCCAGCCGTTGCTGAGGGTCAACCAGACCACGGCAATCGGGAGAGATGACCTCGCCGAAACGTTTTTTCAATGCCTGGTATTTGGTTCCGTGCGGACCCGATTCCAAGCCGTGTAGAAACAGTAATGTCATGGTTTTTGACCCTGTGGTTTCCCCTCCGATTACAGCCCGGCATATTCCAGGAAAGTGACCGGCGGTCGGTAAACGTCCTGTTCAGCAAGGAGTTCGTTGATTTCAAGAGGGCCGAAATACCTGGCCTCAAGAGCCCGTCCGTGCTCCATCCAGAAGCCGAATTGCGGGATGAAACTGTTGTGGCGGATCGAATGATCGATGGTGAGCCCGGCCAGAACAAATATGTTGCGATCACTGCCGTCAAAACCATCGGTAATATAGGAAGCGATCCGGTGAAATTGTCGCCAGGTGTTGATATTGCACAGACGCCGGTGCGGATATGCAGACGAGACAATTTGCGGCATGAAGTCGAAGACGGAAACTTCCAGCATAGGTTTTGGCTCGCGACTTTCTCTATCCAGTTTTTTTCTGAAGCTGAAGGTCTCCGGATGCAGCAGTTGGCCGATCGGTTGCGGAGTGGGTTCTAAATGATTGACCACTTCCGGGTAGTTGCTGACCAGTTTGGGGTGCAAGCGATAGATTTTCCCGAGAGTGCCTTCTCCCAGGGCCTCTCCCTCCACCAGTTGATTCAGGTGAATGCGGATGCGAACGGTTTCTTCGGCCGGTTTTTCAAAGAGATATTTATAGGGAACCTCGATTTTTACCCTGTTTGCTTCGCGTGATATTTTGATCAGCTGGGTTGCCCGTCGATAGGTTCGCAGATAATCGATAAGGACCCGTTCCAGCATGCCGCAGCAAGGCACACTTTGACCGTTGACGCGCTGGATATAGCCGATGCCGGAGACCTCTTCGCCACCGATATGGCTGCCGCCGAGAATCACCAGGTCTTTGCCGTGGTGCGCCGCGGTGGCCAGTCGCGTCGGATCGAGGAGCGCTCCAACCCGACCTAAATTGAACGTCGGGCAGTTATAGACATAGCCGAGCAGAGCTTTTTTGATCGACTGGCTCTCGTCTGAACACTGCCAGATTGCCGGCAGGGTTTTCTGGAAATCGGTTCGGTCGGTCAGGCTGCGCACGCGACCGTAAGTGTCCATCAGATCCCTGGGCGGTTGTTCGAGCAGGCTTTCCTCAGGCGGGGATATCGGCATTTTGTCCTCCTGTCGGCCGGCCATGGCCTGTTTGATTGTCAGGCTGTTTAGTAGAATAGTGTTTGTCAGCATAAAAGAGGTCGCTTGTCAGTGCAATCGAATTGATCAATCGGCAAACTGATCGTTGAATTAAGTTGGCGACTTCTGTACAGTCTCTGAACTGAAAAACTGCTGTAACGCTGGGGGGCGGACTTTTTACGACACCAGCGTATTTTTTTGCGAGACCATCATAGGTTATCTCATGATTATCGGATTTGCCGGTAAAGCGGCTTCAGGTAAAACAACCGCCGCCAGGCATTTGGCCCCGTTGTTTGACAAAGAAACGTTGATTGTTCCCATGGCGATGGTACTGCGGGATGAAATTGAAGATTTTCTCCGGCAGATCGACGCGGTGGATTATGTGCCCCTGGTTTATGGCGATCAGGATGACAAGGTGCACATTTTCTATATCGACGAATTAAAGGCCACTGAGCAGTGCCCGCAATGGAATGAATTTATTGCTGAACATGCTGACATCCAGAATCGCCCCGGTCAGACGGCAATCAGCGTCCGGCGCATTTTGCAGTGGTGGGGAACCGAGTACCGCCGGGCGCAGGATCCCGATTACTGGACCAAGGCGTGGACAAAAAAAATGACCGGGTATGATTTGAACAGGGTGCATATTTTGATTGACGATGTGCGCTTCATGAACGAACTGCACAGCATCAAGGGGCAGGGGGGGATGACCATCAAGATTGAACGTCCCGGCTTTGCGGTTGCCGGCAATCATGCCAGTGAAATCTCTCTCGATGGTTACGGCGACTGGCAGCAGGTCATTGTCAATGATGGGACCCTGGAAGAGTTCAAACTGAAAGTTACCGGTCTCGCGGTAAAATTAATCCCTTGATAAGCAACAGTAAGGGGGTACGTAAAGCTGTTTTTTTCTAATGCAGATGTTGATTTAAAAAGGCCTCCGGGATTTCCCGGGGGCCTTTTTCTTATTGCCTGATCCGGCCGGCTTTTCTTGCCCATTAACCATATTCTGCTGTATTTAGAGAAAACTTGACTAATTCGTCTATAATATTACCATGAGTGTAACAACTGTTACACTCATGGGGCCAGGTAGGGATGAAAGGGAGGTTCACGATGCCTCAAGCTGCACTCGATCCGCACAGCCCGGAATTCCGCAGGAGCCTTGCAAAAATGGTGATGACTTTATTCGACCGTTGGGGACTGAAAACTGAGGACCAGGCCTCCCTTCTCGGGCTGTCA
This sequence comes from Desulfuromonadaceae bacterium, assembly GCA_030595055.1. Taxonomy (GTDB): domain Bacteria; phylum Desulfobacterota; class Desulfuromonadia; order Desulfuromonadales; family Geopsychrobacteraceae; genus Malonomonas. Next base: position 3,124 of record JAUVEB010000055.1, on the reverse strand, counting down.
ATAAAGGCCAGAACCTCTCTGTCAAGGTATCGGAATGGTCGTCCGTTTGCCGACAACCAGGATCTACTGGATCGTGCGGGGCACCTTCTGGGAATACACAAATCTCTGCGTCTGATGTTTCCGCACAACAAAGAACTTGCTTATCGCTGGGTGAGCCGACCGAACAAACGATTCAGCAATAAGTCGCCGCTCGACATAATGAAGGAGCGACGCTTTGAAGGCCTGCTTGCGGTTCGACGGTACCTGGATTTTGAGCGCGGGCGGTAAAGAATGTTTCCAAACCTTTTAACCGATATCACCGACTATTCGAGTGACCTCTTTCGCAATATCAAAACGGCCCGGGTGTCCATCGATTGCTACGACGATCTTGGGGATAGCGAGTTTGATACGGGGGTTGCTGTTCATGCTGAAATGGTGGGCCATGAGCACACTCACGCGGCGTTAATTACCCGTCCTTTTGATTACGGAACCGCCATTGCCTATTCATTCGATTCAAGCAGCCGGCAAGCGACCCGTTTCAGCGATGGAAGACAATATGGTGTCTGGTACGGTTCTGAAAAGATGGAAACAACCATCGTTGAGACCGTCTATCACTGGAAACGCTTTGTCCGCGATGCCTACGACGACCTCAATGAAGAAATTGTTGCAGATCGTCGGGTAGTACTGGTCCGCTGCCAAGGACTCCTGGTCGATCTCGTCGGCAAGGAGGTCGATTTCCCTGCTCTTGTCGATCCAGATGATTATGGTTTTACGCAACAGGTCGGAAGCTACCTGGTCAGCAATAATCAAGCGGGTCTGCGCGTCTTATCGGCACGCTGTGAGGGTGTCAATGCGGCAATTTTCAATCAGGATGTTTTGTCAAATCCACGAGATTACTGCTACCTGACCTATATCTGGAACCCCGCGAAGGGAGATCAAATAAGAGTTGAAAGGGAGCCGGGATCAGTATTGGCTACGATTTGACCCCGGATTCCTACTTCAACTCAAAGGCGACCTTGATTACAACCTGGTATTCATTGACTTTGCCATCATCTCCAATATGGCCGCGAACCTCCTGAACCTCGAACCAGGAAAGCTTCTCCAAGGACTGCTGTGCCCTGGTTACCGCCTGCTGGATCGCATCCTCGATTCCGGCACTGGAGGTGCCGATTACTTCAACCTTCTTGTAGATCCTGCCCTGTCCGTAAGTCATTGTCTCCTCCTTTTCTGAGCCGTTCTAAAAATATCACCCAGGAGGCTGTCCGAGAATACGTGCCGTAGCGAGAAATCGGCTGTTCGAGGGCAGATTTTCGTAGGTTTGAGAGCGAATAGCACCGCTATTTGACGAAAACATACGGGAATATGAACCGATCAGTCGATTTTGCAGTAGGCTCTTGTATTCTCGGACAGCCTCCTAGTTAAAGGTTAGCACCCCGTTCTGTTCTGTAAACCTGAATCCGTGAATTTTGGGAGTAAAGCCGGGACTGTCCCCAGCACCATCGGGGGCTGTCCCGGCTTTACGGTTTGCCCCGAATGGCGCTCATCACAGTTGTGCGACCTGTGCGAGCACTTCAGCAAACGGGAATCCGGCCAAGCAGCCGAACCGGGGATGACGTGTCAAACGGGCCTTGCTCGCTGCGGGGCTGGTGATGCCGCACAAAAAACGGGTCAACTGGCGCGGGTGCTCCAGCGCACTGTGTTGCTCAGCCTGAAGTTGCCGGATCAAGGTCAACTCTTCACTCGACAATTTTGGAGGCGTAACGGCGGCCGGCGGACGGGTTGTCTGTCCCCGGCAGCTGCTGCACTGCCCACAGTCCTCAGCCAGCTCTTCGCCGAAATAACGCAGCAGGTGGCGCACCACACAGCCGCTATCCCGGATCAGGGCAAGTACCCCATCCAACCGTTGCAGGGACTGTTCTTCCTGATGACTGAAGGCCTCGACCATGGAAGCGATCAGCCCCGCCGGATCGGCAGACCGCTGCGCCAGACGGTACCCATAGCGCAGTCCGGCACTCTGCAAGGTCAGATCGCCCCGCTCCTCCAGATAGGTGAGCGCCGCAGTGATCCGCTCGCGGGGCTGCTGCAGGGTCAGGGCCGCTTCGGCAGGGAGCAGATGATTCCAGACCCGCCCCGGCTTGGCACTGGCGAACAGGGCCGCTAAAAAGCTGGCCCGCTCTTCGTTGTAGTCAGCGCAAATCGCCTGTTGCGGCCGCTTACACTGAAACTTGTAGCCCTCATAAAAGGGGCCGGTGGCCTCCAGGGTGCCGTTCAGTTCCAGGTAGGTCAAGACGGTGGCCACCACCAGCGGACGGATATCGTAGAGGGCCGACAACTCATAGCGCGACACATTAAACTGTTGCCCCTGACTGAGCAGGTGAGTGATCAAACCGTGCAGTGCTTCCGGGGCGGGAGTATCGCCGTAGGTGAAGTTCGCCAGCACCGTGCAATCGTCAGCACAGGCCAGCATTTCACAGTACGATCGGTTGCCGTCGCGACCGGCCCGGCCGATCTCCTGCATATAGTTTTCGATAGTTTTCGGCAGGTTATAGTGGATGATGGTGCGGATATCAGCCTTGTCGATCCCCATGCCGAAAGCGATGGTGGCGACGATAATCCCGCTGTCACCGCGCATAAAAGCGTCCTGCACCGCACTGCGCTGCTCATTTTTCAGCCCGGCGTGATAAGCCTGAGCACGCAACCCCTCGCGGCACAGCAGAGCGCTCACTTCCTCGGCGGTGCGCTGCAGGGTGACATAGACGATGGTCGGTCCGGGCGGCAAGCTTTGCAGTCGTTGCAACAGCAGCTGCGACCGCTGCTGCGCTGTACAGGGGATGATCTTCAACAGCAGATTGGGGCGATGAAATCCCGTTATCACCTGATCGGCATCCGCAATGTTGAAAACCCGTCGGATATCGTCCGCCACCTGCGGGGTTGCCGTCGCGGTCAAAGCCAGCACCCGCCCCACCCGCAAATCAGCAGCCAGCCGGGCGATTTTCAGATAATCGGGGCGAAAGTTATGTCCCCATTCAGAAATACAATGGGCCTCATCCACTGCCAGCAGGGCAATCGGCGTCCGCCGCAGCCGCTGCAGAAAACGCTCATTGGCCAGTCGCTCCGGGGCGATGTAGAGAATCTTCAGACTGCC
>JAUVEB010000063.1 GCA_030595055.1 Desulfuromonadaceae bacterium | reverse complement strand
GCAACGAAAGCGCCGAAAATGCTACTGATAATATTTGCGAGGTTCAGAGACCGGGAAACAATCAGCAGTTTGCTGAAGTCTAGAAAAAGAGCCAGTGAAACGGCGATAAAAAATGCCTTGCCCCACATTGGGCGCGTCCTGCCTGGAAAATTCCAACAAGCTATAAGCATTGTCAGAATCATATAAACCAGAACCCTGGTGAAAAGCCACCAGTGCCAGGGATGTTGTGCAAAACCTTCAATAATATTCCAGTGGGATACCTTGACACTGCGCCAGATTTGCGACAGCAGAATTGTCGGTAAAAATGGCGCGAGGGCATCTGTGATCAAAAGAAGCGTAAAAAACAAGGTCAGGATATCGAGGGGATGGTGGTCCCAACGGTGGCGAATCCATAGTGTGCCCTGGCTCCAGAGGGTTTGACCATATTTTGCACCGATGACAGCTCCAGATGCTGCACTGATGGTATTCAATAGCCAGTCTGTTGCGCTTGCAGTGCGGGATAATGTGATCCCCTGAGTTAATTCAATACATAAGCTCAGAAGCGTAGCGGCTAGCACCGCCGTTATAAATGCCGGTAAAAAGCGGCTTGATTTATGCCGGTAAACCGACGCAATGAGAAATCCCAAAGGAATATAAAGGGCGAGATTGCTGACAATGTCAGAACCGCTGATTCTGGCCTTAGCGTTAAACGGCCAGTGACTCCAAGCATGACTGATGACACGTTTATAATCAATTTCAGCTGAAAAATCATAAGGCATAAGGCTTGCGTAGATGAGCAGAGCCATGTAAAGAATGGTGCAGGCGGTCAGTGATTTAGGAATGGGCAAGTTGTTGTTCATGCTATTGATACGGGAATCTAATGGGTTTATTTGCATATCTACTTTGTTCCGGTAAATCCATTACGAAAGCAAATATTGGCTACAGACCCACACGGACAGGGGCGGGATGTAAAATCTGAACTCAGAAAAGTTCACAATCATCCTCGCGCTCGTTCGTTTTGCTCACTCAAGCCGCAAAAAAAGCTTTCTCTATGCTATTGGTTTTAATCTTGGCGGCTTTGCGCGAGATAAGAACTTGATTTTGTTCCGCAGTTGTCTGTGCATGTCTGTGGCAAAAAAAGGTTTCTGTTTTCGTTTTGCAATCGACCAATCAGAATCCGACTTGAGTAAAGTGGATAATCAGATAGCTTTTGCTAAGCTATCAGTTCGGTTTTAATAAAGCAAACGCCCCCTGTTCCAATATGACAGGGAAACTGCCCGTGGTAAAGGCTGATGGGAAGCTTGTCGAAGCCCTCTTCTTCGACGATGGTGTTCATATCCTCGGGGGCGCTAAGTTTAGTCTGTTTGTGCCGGGGTATCAATGGTTGTGGCGGGAGAATAGCAAATAAGGGATCGGGTGTGACTGGCGCCATTCGGTCCAGAGTGTTAACATTCCCATCATTTCTTTTTTCTTTTAAGGGGGTATCCACTTGACGCAAGTGCTCCCCACATATAGCGTTCCTTGGTATGAACACCCGATCAAATCCGGTTGCCGGAGTGGATTATCCAGCGACATATCAAGAGTTCCTCGAATGGTTTAGCGATGAAGCTGCATGCCGCCGGTATGTCTCAAAATGTCGCTGGCCTCAGGGTTTCAAATGTGTGCGTTGCGGAATAAAGGACGAGCCGTGGATAACAAGTCGAGGATATTTACATTGTCGGCATTGCGGTGGCGAAGTTTCCGTGACTGCGGGAACCATTTTTGAACGAACACGGATGCCTTTAAGAACTTGGTTTTCAGCGATATGGTTTGTAACCAGCCAAAAAGACGGAGCGAGTGCGCTGGGGCTCAAGCATGTGCTTGGATTTGGGAGCTACCAAACTGCATGGACGTGGCTGCATAAACTAAGAACGGCAATGGTTCGTCCTGATCGGGATCGACTTTGCGGACGCATTGAAGTGGATGAAACCTACATTGGGGGCACCGGCAAGGGCGGGAAACGAGGGCGGGGCAGCGAAAGGAAAGAAATCGTGGTCATCGCCGTAGAAATTCACTCTCCAAAAGGGTTCGGGCGAATACGAATGCAACGGATTCCCGATGTTTCCGAAAAGAGCCTGACGGCCTTTGTTTGCGACGTCGCAGAGAAAGGATCAGAGATCCTGACCGATGGGTGGAGCGGATACAGCAAGCTTGCAGAAAACGGCTACATTCACACAAAAACGATTCTCTCGGACACGGGCGATCCAGCTCATGTCAGCATGCCTGGCGTCCATCGGGTCGCTGCCTTGATCAAACGCTGGATATTGAGCACGCATCAGGGATCGGTCAGCCCGAAGCATCTTGAGTATTATCTAGATGAATATACGTTTCGTTTCAATCGACGTTCATCCCGATCACGTGGCCTGCTATTTTTTCGCCTTATGCAGCAGGCCGTCCAGGCACCTCCTCAGCCATACCGGAAACTCGTGGAGAGGGGCCGAGAAGCCCAAAACCGCAACATGTAGTGGTGGTTTTTTGTGACTTGCGTTATATGGATACCCCCTTTAGAATAATATAGTTGCTGCTATTATAGCTAATGCTATAATAAAAACGAATCAAACCACCAAACGACCCAAACTGGAGACCCCATGAATCCATTTCGCTATGGTTCTGTTGTTGTTGGCAAAGATTTCTGTGGCCGTGAAGACCTCATCAGCCAGGTACAGCAACACATTGAAGCAAGCCAGAATATCGTTATTTATGGTGAGCGTAGAGTTGGGAAAACCAGCTTGATCTACGAAGCAATCCGCCGCAAGAAGGGATACCGAGCCCTGCGTCTCGACCTGATGAATGTCAAGTCGATCGATGCCCTTTGCCGTAAATTTTTGTACGCCCTAGGGGCAATGGAGCAGCAGTCCGGCTTTTTTGAACGGTTTTTAAAAAGCATTCCGACGTTACGACCCTCTCTCTCCCTGGACCCAATAACCGGCATGCCCGCAATTACTTTAGACTCTTCTATTTCGTTGACAGAAAGCAACTTGCAAGAAATTATCGGACTGATCAAAAAAGCTCACAAGAGCAAGCCTCTCGTGGTTGTGATTGATGAATTTCAGGCCATTATCGACATCCAGGAGAGCGCTGCTGCAATTGCAGAATTAAGGTCTCAGATACAGCATGCACCTGAAGTCCCTTTTGTCTTTGCGGGGAGTATCCGTCAGCAGATGGAAGAGATCTTCACGTCCCCCTCGTCCCCCTTTTTCAAGTCTGCAATCCCGTTATCCATACCCCCACTATCCTATGCCGAGTTTGCCCCGTTCCTACTGGGTCGATTTAAGACGGGCAAGCGCAACATCAGCGCCGATCAGCTGGCTGCGGTCTTTGATGTGGCGGGGGGGATTACCGGCGATGTGCAGCAGTTTTGCGAAGCTTTATGGAGCAAAACAGAGCCAGGATCTGAGATTAATCAAGAGCAAATAAATGCAGCCATTGACCTGCTTATTTCGCGGGAAAATCTGTCTTTCCAGATAATCCTGGCACGACTTACGGCCCTTCAAGTTCGGATCCTGGTCACGCTGGCAGAGATGGGAGGCAATAAGCCGACCTCCAAAGAGTTTATGAAAAAGTCCGACACCCACAATGCCTCGGCCATAACCCAATCATTGGACCGCTTAGCCCAGATAAAAATAATTTATCGATCACAAGGAGAATGGAAGTATATGAATCCAGTGCTTCGATTGTATCTGCTGAGATCTTTGTAATCTGGAATATGCAGGATTGCATTCTGCTGACAATTAGTGGCCCGTGCGGCTAATCCTATCCTTTAATTCTGGCCCTTTTGCTCGCTGTCTGCGTTGCACCTCTTTGGCTTAACGCAGGCTAGACCTTCATCGGCACGCCTTGACAGCAATCAAAATGTCTCAGAATTACGCGTCACGATTAATCGCACGGGCCACTGGGCGTACACAGTTGGTTCAGCTTATTCGGCATAAGCTCCAGCAGCAGGGAAACCATGCCGGCGGGAAAAGCCTGTTCCTGCATCAGCATCTCCTTCTGAGAAAACAGCTCCCCAATTTTCGCCTGCAGAGAAAATAGCCCTGTGATGTGTCGACACTGTTTCGTCGTTTGTTTCGAGGGCGTACCGATGTCTACCCAGTGCGCCGGAAATCGGCCAATAGGTGGGACGGGATATTCCCCAGCCTGCAGGAATGAATGGCGACCTACCGGTTGTGGCTTTCTCAACAACGTCCCATCCAGTTTCCAAACAATGTCCTGTCCAGTTTCCACGACCCCGATTGCCACCTCAGTAAGTATCACCCGGTCAAACTGCTTGCCCCCCCCCCAGCAAAGCGGGGGATTACTCATTGTATTTAATTCCGCTTGTTTTTTCCGGTCACGGATTAGCTATGGGAACTTGATCCGACCTATCCCACCACCACATCCCGTCCGACTCCGCACTTTCCCATCTTTTCCATACCGAGCGGATCTTTTTCACCCGCTCAGATTCATCGCCAAACCCGTGATATCCGAAATCGGTATACCTTTGGACATAATGACCTTCAGGGATCCCCTCTGGGGGAAATGCAATGGTATAATCGAGTTCGCGCCAATCGTTGTAGCCGTGTGTTATACGAAAATCTGATGGAACACTAGAACATCCAAAATGGAATGTTAATATCGTGCCATCAAGCTTAGCTGGGACCAATCTTTCCCTATTTATATCTTCCCCATATTCTCCCCAGACTCCAACCATCAGTTGCCCATTCCTAAGCCTAATCTCGTAATTCAGAGTTGCTGGTCTGAAACCCTCACGTCTATATTCCATTGACTGCCAGCGTCCAAGAACAGCACTATACTTTTTTTTAATGCGCTCCTCTTTTTGCCTTGCGACCGAAGCTTTCTCCAACCTGTATTCAATCTGGTCAATTTCAGCCTGCACCTGTACTGTATCAGGTGCATTAGGTGCCAATTCGAGGTATTGCCGATAGCTATCCAAAGCCTTCTGGTATTTACCAACTTCATTTTGCACATATCCAAGATTAAAATATGGAGCCGGCCAATCAGGAGCAAACCTCACCGCCTGTTCAAATTCGCGTATAGCCTCTTCATAATCTGCCGGTGAGTTCGCCATCTCGGTAGCAGCCATACCCCTGTTCATATGCTTCCGGGCTTCTCTGGAGACAGTCTCAGCCCACGCGCTATTTCCTGCTGCAAACAGCAAGATTGCTATACAAAATAAGCAATAGTTTGAAAGATGCCATTCTCTTGTCATTTCATTCTCCTCATATTTAACGTTTTCTTAATTCCATCTTGCATCTCAATATTCACCAAGTTTTTCCTGAATCAAGCCAAGGTTGTAAAAAGCATCGGGCCAATCAGGAGATTTGTTTAAAAAAACATAGCGTCTTTCTGCTCCGTTTCTATCCAGATTATTGTGAGCATTTTTGAATACATCCGGCGGTCGATTCAGCCATGCACTGCTTCAGGGAATTGATCTTTTTGACCTTCATTTTCAAACGGAGAGAAATGGCATTGATCTCCATGGAATAATCCTCCGTCTCCCGCTTGAGCCTGTTGATTTTCAGCCAGGCGACGCATTCCTTGCCAACATCCGACCAGGCTCTGAAATTCATCTTCACATGTTCCCAGCCGGGAATAACTGTCCCGGCCAGCAGATCAGCGCCCTCGATCAATTTTGCCCTATCCTTGGATGAATTGTTAAGCCAGGACAGGAGATCTTTTTCCGTTTTGAGCTGTTCGATCAATTCGATAAAGTTTTCATATTTTTTGTACTGCTCTTTGTTCTTGAATTTAAACCGCTCCTTAAGAAAATCGCCCGTTGCACTGTCGCGCAAATATTTGATGCCATCTATCAGTATCTTGTCGCTTATGTCTTCGATCTCACGGGATTGCTGGTCCAGAGAAGACACACGCCGCAACAGGCCATCCCGATATAATTGCAGGGCAATCTGCATCGTTTTGACATCATCCCGGAGTTCGGTGAGACGCTGTTGCGCTTGTTGCAACTCTTTTTCCCTTCCGGCACACGGGTTATTTGCCGGAATATTGCCAGCCTTTAGTCCCAATTTCGTTTCACCACCTTTAAGCTGAAGATCTCCACCGCCACTTCCACCTTTTAACCCCGAAAGCATTTCCCTTTTACCCCGTTCAAACTCTGCCCGGGATTGCTCTTCCCTCAGCTTTTGCTGCCTAATCATCTCCTGACGTTCCGCCTCTTCCTTCTGCTTTTGCCGCCTGACACTGCTATCCCGGGCGTTCCTTCTCCTGTTTTGCAGTGGCTGGGAATAATTCTGTTCATCACACCCGACACATTCTGAATGATTTTGTTCAAAAGCAGGGCGCGATCTCCAGTAGTCCATACACCCCTGCTTTGTCGCAAAATTGCCCCGGAGAATGTTTCCACCCAGATACATAACGCGATCTGCTTCACTATCATACTGGATTTGACATGCCGCAAATGCGATACCGTCAAAACAAAAGAATGCTAACGTCACAAACAGAAAAACATTCAATTTCTTCATCTCTTGCCTCTCGGTGTGCCGGGATCGGAGCAAGTTAACCCTCATTTTTGCCCCCCAAAATCGGTCTATAAGCCCATTTTCGGGGGGAGGGGGGGGGTAAAATCATGCATTTTTAAATGCCTCTTCCGCAGAATCTGTGGTTAGAGGGAGTTAAAAAATAGAGCATTGCTTCCCCTCTTGGGGTTAGGATGATTTTGACAAGAAATTATCCATACCAAGGAAAGAGAAGCAATGCTGATTAAGACTTTACTGAACAAAGTCGTACGATTCAAGTCGTTCGTTTACGGTGCCGCCCGGATCATGCTTGTAGCCGGGGCAGATGCCTTGGTTATTGATATCGTTCCGCGTCGCAACAGTCTGCCGGTCTGTCCGGAATGCAACAAGCGAGGCAAGGTGTATGACCGCCAACCGGAACGTCTGTTTGAGTATTTGCCGGTCTGGACATTCAAGGTTTTCTTCCGCTATGCACCTCGTCGGGTTTCTTGCCCTCGCCACGGGGTCAAGGTGGAGGCGTTGCCTTGGGGATATGGCAAGGAGCAGACGACGATCTCGTATCAGGTGTACTTGGCCCGCTGGGCGAAACGGCTCTCCTGGAAAGAGACGGCCGATATCTTTGAGACGAGTTGCAGAAGATTCCGGGGAGAAGATTCCGGGGACATCATAAGATTCCGGGGACATCATATCTATTTATTTTTTCGTGGCCGTCCATGGTTACACGGGTTTCGACGATCATTGTTCCATGCCGGGTGTGATGAGCTGCGGCAAGCCAATTTTACCGAAGCCATCACACTGTTGTTGAACTCTTTACATCAATTGATAAAGAGCTTCGGCGACAAAATCGCAGCGCCGGTCACAGAGGCGCTGGGAGAATTCATGGCTCAGATACCGGGCCTATTACGGCGGCCGATGCTGCTTCCGGCCTGTATATTTTAAAAATCAAAGTGATATCATATTGTTGCACCGTTTAGGACGGTGCGAAAGTTGAGTTAATTAAGATGTGACTCTGATTCCTCAAATTGTGAGTCAAATAGACCTGGCTTTTTGCTCATCCAGTTAAACGATAAACAAAATTGACATAAAAAGGCATTTTTGATATTTATATTTAACATTATGTCAAAGAAACCATTTCATATATATCCGGGGCCATTGAAGGAAATTCAGTCCTTGGGGCAAAGGCTGAAAGATGCGCGGCTGCGCAGACGGTTTTCCATGGAGACCGTCTGTGCCAGGGCCGACCTCTCCCGTCCGACGCTCTACAAGATTGAAAAGGGTGACCCTTCCGTATCCTTTGGACACTATGTGCAGGTTTTGCGAGTTCTTGGTCTGGTCAATGATCTAGCACAAATTGCCAAGGACGACGTCCTGGGTCGCCGCCTGCAGGATGAATCACTCCCCCGGAGGAAAAGAGCCCCGCGCAAGAAAAACCCACGGGATGATCGTGATGGCAAAAGCGGCACATAGAGAACAGCTGTGGGTCTGGCTGGATGATCCGGCCTTCGGCCCCCTGCAGCAGATCGGTATCCTGTTCAGGGGCGATCGAGGCAGTGTCTGTTTTGCCTATGATCCAGACTGGCTTGCTCACGCCCATGCTTTTCAACTTGATCCCGAGCTGGATCTATTGCCCGGTGAATTTTATCCTGGTGGCTCTAACTTCGGGGTGTTCATGGACTCCTGCCCTGATTGTTGGGGGCAGATTCTGATGAAGCGCAGAGAGGCGATTGAGGCCAGGGATGAGGATCGCAGTCCAAGGACTCTTGGCCCTTGGGAATTTTTACTTGGTGTTCAGGACTGCACCCGCATGGGGGCCTTGCGTTACAGCCTGCCGGGACGAGATGTTTTTCTGGCCGATGAGGCCTTATCCGCCCCTCCGGTCGCCAGAATTGCCGAGCTACAGGCTATCGCATTCGAATTGACCAGAAAAAAGCCGGCCAATCCGGACAAAATCAAGGAATGGTTGAAAGTCCTTGTGGCGCCGGGGGCATCGCTCGGCGGTGCGCGGCCCAAGGCAAACCTTGTTGATGATCAAAGTCAGTTATGGATCGCCAAATTCCCCTCGGCAGACGACGACTACGATGTCGCAATCTGGGAGAAGGTGCTGCATGATCTCGCCCGGGGCTGCGGAATCACCGTTTCGGAATCGAGACTCATGCAGCTCGGTGATGGCTATCACACCTTTCTTGTCAAACGCTTTGATCGGAATGGAGAAGACCGCCGATTTTTCGTCTCAGCCATGGCGATGCTCAATCATGTGGATACGGATGACGCCGGCTATCTGGAACTGGCGGAATTTCTGGCAACTTTTGGCGACCCTGATTTCCTGCAAGCTGATCTTGAGGAACTGTTCACCCGGGTTGTGTTCAATGTGGCAACCGCAAACCGTGACGATCATCTGCGCAATCACGGTTTTCTGCGCTCACCAGCGGGATGGCGGCTGGCACCGGCCTTCGATATAAATCCTTCTTTCAAAAAGGAGGAGCATGTCCTCTCTCTGGATATGTACCAAAGACTGCCGGAGATGGACGTTGTTCTTGAAACCGCAGGCTATTATCGGCTGGATAAAAAACAGGCCACCGCTATTGTCCAAAAGGTGTGTGAGATCATTGCAGAATGGAAGCGTCGAGCGCAAAATTATGGCCTTTCCAGGCAGGAATGTCTGGAGGCGGAGCATTTGTTTTGCTCTAAAGAATAAGAAGGGTCGCATCTTAAAAAACAAGTGCAATGCTTATGGCTAAATAGTTGATAATTAAGATTCCTCCCTGATTCCTTCTCAGGGATACGTAATTTTCTCGCTCACCCCAACTTCCGATCCAGCCCCCGATACTGAATGGCCTCGGCCAGGTGCTGCCGCTCAATCTGTGCCATTCCTGCGAGGTCGGCAATGGTGCGGGCCAGCTTGAGGATCCGGGTGTAGCTGCGCGCCGAGAGACCGAGGCGGTCGGTGACCTGCTCAAGCAACTGCTCCCCGGCATTGTCCAGTTTACAAAACTTATTGATATGGCGGGTTTGCATCTGGGCATTGGTGTGCAGGTTAAACGGCTTCAGTCGGTCAACCTGGATCTGCCGTGCCAGATTGACTCGTTCGCGGATGGTTGCACTGCTTTCGGTCACTGTCGTGCCGGTGAGATCTTTGTGCGGGACGCGCGGCACTTCAATATGCAGGTCGATGCGGTCGAGCAGCGGACCCGAGAGGCGGCTGCGGTAGCGTTGGATCATCGGCGGGGTGCAGGAACAGGGGTTCTGCTGGTGGGGGTCGCCGAGAAAACCGCAGGGGCAGGGATTCATCGCAGCGACCAGCATGAAATTGGCCGGATAGGTCAGGCTCAGCGCGGCACGGCTGATACAGACTCGGCCGTCTTCAAGCGGTTGGCGCAACATCTCCAGGACATTTTTTTTGAATTCGGGGAATTCGTCGAGGAATAAAATTCCATTGTCAGCCAGTGAAACCTCTCCCGGTCGAGGGTAGCTGCCGCCGCCGATCAGCCCGGCATCGGAGATGGTGTGATGCGGGGAGCGGAACGGCCGTTGGCTGATCAATCCATGATTGTGTCCCAGCAGCCCGGCGACCGAATGAATCTTGGTGGTTTCCAGCGCCTCTTCGAAGGAGAGTTCCGGAAGAATCGACGGTAGCCTCCGGGCCAGCATGGTTTTTCCGCTGCCGGGCGGTCCGCTGAGCAGGACATTGTGTGCCCCGGCGGCGGCAACTTCCAGCGCCCGCTTGACATGCTCCTGACCACGGACTTCGGAGAAATCTTCGCCATCTGTTGTTGCCGGAGTTGCTGATGGGTCGAAATCGCAACGATGGGGGGTGAATTCGCGTTCGCCGTTGAGCAGGGCCACAACGTCTCCCAGATCGCGCACAGCGTAGACCGGCGGTCCGGCAACCACCGCCCCTTCATCGGCATTTTCTGTCGGAAGAATCAGTGAACGGTTTCCCCACTTGCGGGCGGCCACGGTAATGGGCAGAACCCCGCGAACCGGTTTGATGCGACCATCAAGTGACAACTCCCCGAGCAGGATGAAGTTTTTCAGGTTTTCCTCGTCGACGACACCGGTGGCGCTGAGCAGACCGATGGCAATCGGCAGATCGAAGGCGGCACCGTCCTTGCGGATATCGGCCGGAGCCAGGTTGATGGTGATACGGCGTGCGGGGAAATTGTAACCGGAATTCTTCAGCGCAGATTTGACGCGATCTTTACTCTCTTTAACTGCGCCTTCCGGCAGGCCGACGGTGGAAAATTGCGGCAGCCCCTGGGCGATGTCGACTTCAACTTCAACGGGATAGGCATCGATGCCTATTAAGGCACCGGAAATGACTTTGGCGAGCATATATCCCCCTCCTGGATATAATCATGATTTGTGGCGACCAATTCGGTCGCCACAGTTTTTTAATTACCTGCAAAAAACCATTTTCTCTGAAAAAGCACCAGGATAAAAAATTAAGCGCGGTGTTTCAATTTTTCAATGTACTTTTCAGCCATGATTGCGGCGACGGCTCCGTCGCCAACCGCAGTTGACACCTGTCTGAGTACCGTGGTGCGACAGTCCCCGGCGGCAAAAATTCCCGGCACTGAGGTATGGGTGTCCTCATCGGCTTTGATGTAGCCGTCTTCGGTTGTTTCAAGCAGGTCGGCAATAAAATTGGTGGTTGGGGTCACGCCGACGGCAACGAACATTCCCTGCAGCTCGATTTTTCTGGTTTCACCCGTTTGTGTGTCGCGTAAAACGGCTCCGCTCAGTCCGCTGTTGTCAGATTCAAGGCTGTCGACCACCGCGTTCCAGGCAACCTCGATCTTGTCATTCTGCAAGATTCTTTCCTGGAGAATCTTGGTCGCCCGCAGCTCATCACGCCGGTGGACCAGGGTCACCTTACTGGCAAAGCGGGTCAGAAAGAGAGCTTCCTCGGCGGCCGTATCTCCACCACCGATGACCGCGATCGGGACGTCGCGAAAAAAGGCCCCATCGCAGGTCGCGCAGTAGGAGACACCTTTGCCGACCAGGCCTTCTTCCCCTTCGATCCCCAGCTTGCGGGGGATGACGCCGGTGGCGATGATCAGAGCCCGGCAGGTTTTTTCTTTGCCGTCGACGATCAGCGTCTTATGATCACCGTTATCGATAATTTTCTCCACGGTTCCATAATCGGTTTCCAGACCGAACTCAACGCAGTGTTCCTGAAACCGCATCATCAGCTCCGGACCGTCAATGCCACCGGGATAGCCGGGCCAGTTTTCAACCTTGGTGGTGGTCATCATCTGGCCGCCCATGATCATTTTTTCCAGCAGCAATGATTTCAGACAGGCACGGGACGCATACAGGCCGGCAGTCATTCCGGCCGGACCGCCACCAATGATAATCACATCGTAATCGGTTTCAGACATATTTTTTCTTAAGCTCCTTTTCCAGCCGATAAGCACCAATAATGCGAACTTGGATATCTTTGCACAAGCCTGCATGAAATAGCAACCTTAAGGCCTCCGC